>NZ_JAVRCA010000014.1:166979-173966 GCF_034530995.1 Nostoc sp. DedQUE04
TAGGGGTGAGTGTTAATGTAACTGACCTCCTTGCGCTCTTGCCGGGTGGTGTACTCTTGCCGGGAGCTAAAGCTGAGGTCATCCTTAGTAATTCCGATGGTCAACTGAACTTAAACGGTTCAAATAATCCGGTTGCTATAGCTATCGACACAACTAAATCTACCGAAAACTTATCCGTCGCCGTCAGCGCCATTGATGATGGTAAGACAGAAGCTGATACTGATAACAAAGGTATAATCAGCGCCACAATTGCAATCGATGGTGTCTCTTTGCTTGGACTCAATCCCATCACAGTCACTGCTAACATCACCGATCCATTAGTTTCTGGAGGTGGCAATTCTTCTGGAGGTGGTACTTCTTCTGGAGGTGGTACTTCTTCTGGAGGTGGCACTTCTTCTGGAGGTGGTACTTCTTCTGGGGGTGGCACTTCTTCTGGAGGTGGTACTTCTTCTGGAGGTGGTACTTCTTCTGGAGGTGGTACTTCTTCTGGAGGTGGTACTTCTTCTGGAGGTATTAACGACATACCAACCCTGATAAAGAATGCTAATAACGATATCTTTACTATTAAAGGTAAAGGTAATAGCGAAAAAGCAACACTTTCAGTCCAACTGACAGGACAAAGTTCTAATCATGTTTATGAATTGGGAGTATTTGCTGTAGATGATGAACAAGGGAGAATTCAAGGTATTGCCTCTAGCGATCCTGGTTACGTGGAAGCAGCTTTGAAACGATCCAAGGTGATTCTCTCCTCACTTACCAAGTATCCAATTGGATTCAATGCTGATTTAGCTAGTTTGTCGGAATTTACTTCTGGCGAACAGCTAAAATTTTACTTAGTACGCGATAATACCATAGATAATATCTTGGCTGGACAAGCTGCTGTTACAGATGTACTGATTTCCGATCCGACAAATCTTAAAGTTACAAGCTCAGGTAATAATAACTTCTCCTTGTCTTGGAAAGCTAGCAACAGCAGTGAATTCAAGGATTTGATGTTCAACATTCAGGCAACAGATAAAAATTTGCCTTTGGGTACAGGTTTACAAGGAAACCAACAAGGAGAACTCCTTGATTTACGTGGTGTGACACAACAGGTAAAAGCTGATTTTGTAGTCAATAGAGAAGCTGCATACGATGATGTTATCGGTTTCTATAAAGTGGCTGATACAAATGGTGGTATCGACACCAACGGGGATGGTACAGCAGATATTCTCGTAGGGCAAGCTGGTTATGCCGAAGCTGCTATCCGTGGAAGTGTTGCAGGTATAGACTTGACGGGGAATAACCAAGGTACAGCAAGTTACTCTGGGAATATCGCACCTGATTCTCTGTATGCACCGTTTATTATTGTTAATGGTAGACCTGATGCCATTCTTGATAGCAATGCGAATAACAATCCAGCAATATACTTCGCATTTTTGGGTGCTAACTCAGACAAGACAGATCACATTCGTCTGCTAGAAAATAACACCTTTGGTTTTGAGGATTTAGCAAATGGTGGTGACAAAGATTTCAACGATATGATTGTGCATGTCAATTTGAATATTCAGTAGACCGAAAACTTTTGCGATCGCTCTTGGGTCATCCGTGAGAGGTTAAGCTGAACTTCCCTCTGTACGAATGTACTAAATAGACCTCAAAAGCCTGTGTTGAGAGCAATACAGGCTTTTATATTTGCATAAATGTACCCATGTAACCCATTCGTGAGAGGTTAAGTAATTGCACATTTGTCAAGAGGGTGCAGGAAAAGGGGATAAATCCAGCCTGGAGACTTGTTTTCGTAAGGCTTTGACAACTCCTAAATCTTGATTTTCAGGAGCAGCAAAGTCAGTAGACCGAAAAGTTTTCCAGAAGCCTTACCAGTTCTTGATTTTTGCTTGGGAATACCAGAAGCCAAAATTCAGTAGACCGAAAAGTTTGGCGCTCGCTAAAACATGGTAGCCTGTGATACCGTTTTCGGGGGAAATATACAAAAGCTGATTGCTTGGCTAAATGATAAGATTAAATTATCAATAAACCCCAAAATCAACCAAAATCAGCCAGATGGCAAGTAAATTTCACAGGCAACTCCATAATTGCGGTCTACTGCTTGACCTAAAAACTCAAGCATTTGTTTAAGGGTAAATAGATGGGAGAAAACTTGTCTTGAACTTTTTTTTAAACGGCTGAGATAATGCCAGACTAGATAAATCCAACTTTAAGACTTTCGTTGTGTTTTCGATACTATCGCTTTGGGTGGCTGCTCGAATTAAAATCTCAAAGATATTTTTTTTTCACACTTTCCTTGAGTTTGAATTGGAATATGTTCTGTTAAACAGTTAACTACTTCGTTTAAGGTTTTACTATCAGTTAGAACTGGCTCCGTTGCATTCATAACCCAACTAAATAATTCTCAATTTTGCTTCTTTACCTCCATACTTTACTTTACACAAATTGCATACTACATATCCAGAACTATCTTTTAGTAGGCGCGTTACCTTAACTTTTTCGGTTATTAATTAGTTTTACTTATTTATAGTTGCTGAAGGAGTATTCTAAAAAATGTATTTTAGAATACGGTTTTTTTGACAACAGTCGGTTTTATAGGTATCGCTCTGTGCGCGATCGCAGAAGGAGTTGCAGCGTTACTGTGGAATGAAAACTTTGCTTATGCCACTGGCTGGGATGAATCCAAAGGACGTTATCTTGGTTTGAAAGCAGCTGAACACATTACCGTAACCCTTAGCAGTCAAAATCTGATAGTTAAGCCAGAAGTAGCGCAACGCCAGTTTGAGGCAGATGCTGCTGCTAAAGTAACTCCACCAGGATTTAAAGAAAAAACAGGAAGCTACAAGATTGAAAAAGAAAAAACTATTGACATTGTAATAACAGATAATGCTTCCTCTGCTGTCATAGTTCCACCAAAACGTTTCTATGGTTCAGTCAAATTGGACGCATTGCGGCTAAGACGTGACATAGGACAGATAGCAGACGAGGTTATTCAACACCTCAGTAGTTTAGTAGATGCTGAAGTAGAAATTACCTTAGAACTTTAGGTCACTGTCCCTGAAGGAGTTCCAGAGAACGTGATTCGCACAGTCAGCGAGAATTGTCGGGTTCTCAAATTTAGTAATCAGGGATTTGAACAAGAATAAAGTTGAGGTAGATAAACTTGTTAGATAGTAATGAGGTAAAGCATTAAGTTACACCCAGCGAAGTCAGGGAAAGTCTTGTGGGTTAACGGATTTGAGTGCGATCGCAGTCTTATTTATAGTTAATACATAGTTATTACTTGTAGTAACTGTGCCTCTTCCCATAGTTAATCTCCTTAACAAAACTAAACCCGTCAGGCATCTGACGGGTTTTTTGGGTTCTTAGGGGCAGAACTGATAATTTGATCTATCCATAGCCTGAGAGAATCGTTCTCTTCTCTCAGGCTGCTAATTTTCCCAAGTATTCATTTTGGAGTGCAGCAACTTGTTGTTTTAGATTCTCCAAGTCCGCTTGCATTTTGGCTAAGTCTGGAGTTCCTTGGAGTTCTTCAGCCATGTAAGAACGAATCCATCCCATGATCAATTCTGAGGCTGTCTTGCCTTCAGCCTTAGCTTTATTCATAAAAGCTTCCTTTGTCTCATCATCCATTCTGACAATAATCTGATTGCTCAATTTCGTTGTCTGCCGCTTTGCCATACTAGTTTCTGCTGAAAACTTTCAATCTGTAATAACTCTATTTACCTTAATTGTGGCGAATTTTGAAAATTTTGTAGTAACGCTATTGTTTTAGTAATAACAAGTAATTACAATATAGTAACAAGACAAAGGCGATCGCCCTCCGTCCAAAGATTGCGATCACCTTTTGTTAAACCCCATCAATGAGGTTACTCAGATGATTGTACAAGATGAATTTGACAACCAAGCCTCGGCTCAAGCAGAGTTTGAGGGATATGTTGACTACTTAGCTGACGTAGCAGCACCAGAAATTGAAATTGACTCAGTACCAGATGAATTGGGAGAACTGTATCGAGTTTGGAACGGTTCCCAACTTCTGGGAACTTTTTACCAGAATATTGAAAGCAAATGGGTAGCACAACCCTGTAATAGCGATAAAAGACACTGCTGTGATACTTCTGATTCAGCACTGCTTTTGATTGTTGCTGTCAACGGCTTACTGGTCGCGGATGTAGCTTAGAACCCAGTATTCTTCCTATCATTTAGAGACGTGAATTTAACACGTCTCTTTCTTGTTTGGAGCTTTTGATCAACAAAACTATTATCAAAAAAGTGTTATTAATTTAATTCGGTTGCTTATAAAGCTCATTTTCTAGAGCTGCTTGTACTCTTTGTGAGCAATTTTCTCGTAGCGCAGCCAGTCTAATCACCTTCCAAGGCTGAATTTCTTCTCCGCAATCATCAAGCCGCTGAATTGCCCACTTAATACGCCGAATCTGAAAATCCTCTACAGTTTCTGTCACTGATTCTAAATAAACCTTAGTCACTGGCATTTCTGACAAATATTTTTCGAGTAGTGCCAGTAACCCAATAGCTTTGCCTATCTTGCCAAGAGTTATTCTCGCGGGTTTTTCTGCACTCAGAAGCGATCGCACAGCATTTTTTAACTTTTCGAGAACTTGCTTGTCTCTTTCTACCCAGTCAACTTTACCGACGCAAGGGACAGGCATTTTTAAAGAAGGCGAATTTTTATTGAGCCACTCTTTATCGTTTCTGTATAGCCAAATATAGGTTGCCTTAGCTAATGCCCTGAGAGTAGTTTTCGATGCCTCTGGGTACTGCTTTTGTAAAGCTTTCCAAACTTCCCTGAATTTTACTTTGCGATCGCTGGCTAAATTTAGATTAGAGTCTAAAACTTCTTCTAAGTCTACTAACCGATTTTCCTCTGAAGATTTCCAAAAAGTTTTTAGCTTAAGTATGGCAGTATAACGTTTTACTGTTCTGGAATTGACCTTGAGTTGTCTTGCTGTCTCTCGTAAACCTAACTTTTGGATTTCTACCAGTTCTTTTAGCTTTTGCTCCCAGAATTGACCGTAAGTCAAGACTTTGCCAATTCGCTGCTTATCTTCATCAGTTTCATCAGGGCCAGTTCTGCAATAAACCATCCCACAGGAACAAGAAAAACTACCTAACGGCTTTTTATTATCCAAACAGTGAGTGACAACAAGATTAGTTATTACTGGCTTGAGATAATGGTCTACCGCAGCATTTAGACACAGCCAAGGCCCTTCACCAAAAGGTTTATATTGGTAATCCGTGTTGAAAAATTCCTCGATAGAATTCGTCAGAAATCTAATTATGAGTAGATGTCTGATGGGATGAAATGACTTTCTATGCTTCCTGACAATGCTGAATAGCCAGTTTTGCTCATTTTCGTAATTCACCATTGAGTTAACAGCCTCAAGCACTTCAGCACCATAAAAGAACAAGAAATTATCTAGTAGTCTCTTCTGGTTTACTCGCCCGGTTGCCGTTGCAAAATTTTTTTCAATTAATAAAGCTATATATTTTCTTTGAAACCACTCTAGTTCTCTAGAGAAAAGATTACTAGTTATCAACCATGAAATATCTTGAGCCAGCAGTCGCAACTTCTTTAAAGTCTCTTGACTGTAAGTCTGTTGTATCGGTACAACGGGACAATTTTCTTGGCTTGCAGCATAGTATTCATGCCTGTTAAAACCTTGTATGGGAATTGTACTATCTTGCAAAGTCACACCATGAAGTGGGCAAACCAGAACCCCTGGTACTTGGTGTAGTCTATGCCAGTAGGACTCCCCATAGTTTTGCAAATCTTCTTCCAAACATTTTGGGCAAAATCGCAGATACCTCTGCATCTTCAACGAACTCGCCATAATTCCGGTTCTGGTATGAATATCTCCTCCGAAATCTGCTTTCATAGAGTCCATCACCTGACTGGCTCTTTTCGGTGGGAGAAAAACACTGTAGAAAGAATAAAGGGTATATTTATATATCAAATCTTCTACTTGATAATTCGAGATAAATTGTAGATTCTCAATCAACGAATTAAGGTTAGAAGGTAAGTCAACAGTAGCTATTACATCTTGAGAATTAAATAGCTCTGTTAGAGTTATTTTTGGACTTGTGTTACCACTCCTAATGTGGTAGCGAGCCAAGATACTGTATAAAATTTCATCTGGATAAGGGGCTGGGAAAAAGCCAAGCATAGATTCTTTGTTATGTTGAAACCTGAAAAGAATATTTTTATAAATTCCAAAGTGTTTCAAGTTTGTGGCGATCGCCTTCCACACCTTTCTCTCTACAGCAAACAAAATTATGAGGATTTTTGTCCTCTATCATCAAAGTTTTAGGTATTACACAATACCTATATTATCAATAATTCAGGTATTACACAATAACTAAATATTTTTGAGCAATTTATAGAATCTACCTGTAGTGCTTGCTGTTGACTATGATTTAGGAGGTGTGTAATAGCTGGGTACTAATGGGAAAGAAAGGGCAGAAAGGACAAAAAGACGTACCAGAGATGTACGATGAGGTGAAGAAAAGGGTTAACCTAGCTCTTACTCCCACTGGTATTGAAGGATTAGATGCGATCGCTTCCAATTTTGATATAAGCAGGTCGGAGCTTGTAGAGAGAATTGGCAGACGACTGATTTGCCTAGATATAAATTCCTTCACTGAGGAGGAGATGGAAGCTATAAAAAAGCACTGGCTGAATTGATTGCTATTTACAGCGATCAGTTGAAAGATCAGGGTTTGTTTACTGGTCTTGGTGCAGTTGAGGGCGATCGCAAGTTGCAACTACAGAAGCAGATTGAGCAATGGGAACAAATCCGCACAAAAATTTCGCATGAAAAGGGTTGAGGGAGGTTTTTGAAGTATCAGCTATGGGAGCGAGCAGCAAAATCTTGCTTAACGTCTGACGACATCTAATGTTAAAGAATACTGTACCAAGGGTTCCGCTGGGAGCATCCAGTTTTGGCAGAAATACTCAAATAGCAAGTAAACCATTGAGAT
>NZ_JAVRCA010000015.1:0-77752 GCF_034530995.1 Nostoc sp. DedQUE04
ACTATTTTTCTCACTGCTGCTACTGTACCAGTTAGTCGCGCAAAGTGCTGTAATGTTGAGGCTATGATTTTATTTTAGATGCCCTATCTGTCGCAAACATTTTTTGAATTGGTATTAGAAAAGTCGTAAATATCTGCTTTACAGGCTTATAAGGTCTGTGGCAACAACACCAACAGCGTGCTAAATCGCAAATTTTATACTTGCGATCTAACTTAACTTTGTTTGATGCATAGGCGTAGACCATCATAGACATCGCCTAGTAGTTCGCCAAGTGAACTTAGCGGGGTAAAGGGTAAGGGGGAAAGGGAAAAGGTTTTATAATCCCTTACCATGAGTCCCTTTCCCGAATGGCACGAAGACTCATGTGAAATATCGTCAGGGCAGGGTGTTGGGGGTAGGGTGTTGGGTGTAGTGTTAATAAAAATTGAATTTTAGTGCGCCAGACAAAACCAAGTTGTTCGTAATTCCCTACACCCCACACCCCACACCCTACACCCCAAAACCAGTAATACCAAGGGTTAACGCTTATCTTAGTGACATTCGTCCCTTTCCCCTTTCTCCAAACCTCACAAGCGCATTTTTAGGTTGACAGACTACTAGTAGGGTAATTAAACAGTTGGGTTAGCGATCGCAATTTATTCTTTATACGTGTTTTACTTAGGCAAAGGCTATATTTAATACTTAGCAGCATCGGTTTCCACACTGTTGTTATTTAATAATTTAATACTAGTAGTGTGTAATATAGATTAAGCTTGCCTCTCACCTATTTGCTATGAAATTTAATGAAGAGGTAGTTACGATTCATAGTGTACAACTTTGACAACTGTCCACAATACTGTTGCATGTCTCAAGCTCATGGTAATATTATTTTACTGTCAGGGAGATATTATTTATACATCAATTTGTAACCATGCTGAAAGAGCTAGTTAGGTGCGCTACCTCTAAAAAACAAAAAATTATTCAACCTACCCAGGAAATCAACAAAAGCGCTAACGTGCAAAGCACAGAGCTTTTTAAACTCTGCTTATATAAGGTACTAAAGAGCTAACTAAAGCTCTTTTTTAGGAATCATCAAAGCCAGCGAGAAAGGCATAAAACCTTCTTAAGATGGCAAAAAATTAGACAAGAGTAAATAGAAAAGTTTTGACGTAATGTCAACAGTTTTTTGTATATGTAAAAATATCAAAAAGCCTAATTTATCTTGCCAATAAGACATTAACATTGTGTGTTTTATTTAGATATTGATTCTCTTTGTGCTTAGTTACCTATATATAAAAGTCCTATTTGATTAGTGAAAACTTAAGCTACCCTCGATCAAATCAGGCAAACACTTAAATTTAACAAATAGTTTAGGACTGCTAGATCGATCTCGATCTAGTAAAAATTCGATTATTCACAAAGTCAGTAAGAGTAACAGGAAAAACATGAATATCATAGTTCGTTTGTTTGGAGCGATCGTTCTGCAATTATCTGCGTTGGCTGCAATGTCTAGCATGGCAATGTCTGATGACAAGCCCTTTCGCATCAATACGCAACAGACACCTGCTGTTTATCCACGAAAAACAACACAGCCCTTTCGCGTCAATACCCAGCAGACACCTGCTGTTTATCCACTAAAAACAACACAGAGGATTTGCTCTTTAGATCCCACTGAAGATTTATTACCTCCACCACAAACTAAGACAAGTAATTCTTTGCTTTCTTACCTTGCTGAACAGGGTTTTACACAAAATAAAGAGGGTTCTTGGGTCTGTTATGCGAACGATCCTAAAAAAGAAGGACGTTACTTTACTTTATTTAAGGTCAAACAAGTTAATAGCAGGCTCATAGCAAGTTCTTTCCTAGATGAAGGCAGTCTAATTCAAGGTCAGGAAAATCGTAGCTTAGACTTCTTTATGATGCTGATTGAGCATCATACGAATACTACTCAAGACAACCGTCAAGGTATACGTAGATATCTACAAGCCTTCGTTTCCTTAGTCAAAGAAGGGAAGATTAAACCAACGCGTCGTGGGTATCTTTTCGACCAACCAAACCGAGCATTGGTCTTATATCACACACTCTCATCAGGAAATCTCAAAGGTACAGGCATCACAATCAACATTGATTTACCTAAGAGTTGAATTGGGGAGCAGGAAGTAGGAGAGGCAGGGGAGGCAGGGGAGAATAATAATTTTTGACCAATGACAAATGACAAATGACAAATGACCAATGACCAATCCCTAATTAAATTGCTGTTGTCTAGTGGAGGTGCATCTTGCCTAAATCAATTGTTCAAAGAATTGCGATGCCGAAGGTAGTTCGCTTTGCAGCGATCGCATTTTCATCTGTTGCAGTAGTACTCACTACGTGTCAGTCTGCTTTTGCACAACTAAATGTTGGACGCTATGGCATCCAACAAGGATTGGAGTCTGAGTATCTCCAGTACCAAATCAATAACCAGAATTTGAGCCGGATGCGAGTCATTCCTGGATGTGATGTGGGATTTGGTCTGACCTGTAATAAGACTGGATCGGTAATCCAACGATTAGTAGAGTTAAACAATGGGACTAGTTATCAAAACCTTCTGATCCGAGCAGCCGGTGGGGAAAAAAACTTCCAGAATTTCGCTAGCTTCTATGGCAATAATCCTAATCTCTCTGCGGTGCCTTATGCCTCCTTTTGGAGAAACGCATCCCCCGCAATCATGGATGGATCTCAATACCTTCTTGGACAACCTTTTGGTCGCAATCCAGTAGAAGGACTCGGACTTGTAACCAAGCAGTTCTACTGGGCACCATACTCAGGAGTCAATGATTCTGTTAGCCTCCGTAATGGATTACTAGACCTGAAATTGTCATACGGACGACTGCTGTTTGAAGAGGCCTCAAAAATTTCCAATATTCAAGAGCAGATTCAGTCTCTAGGTCTGTCGCCAGAGATGACAAATTTTTATTTAGATAAAATCTCTACAGGCTTGGATGCGTTGAGTTCTGGTAATCAGAATCAACTCCAACAGAAGATTTTTGAAGTCCTATCCTTTCCATACTCCGAAGATGGTGGGGAACTCGGACGCCCTAATAATGCGATTCCAGCGGAATTTAATCAGCTCTTAGGAGAAGATATCGCAGGAGATACTTTGCTGAGTGAAAATCCACTACCGTTGGACGGAGAAACAATAGCTTTTGATGCTTTCCCTGGCTCTACGGGAGATGTCTTAGTACCAGAGAGTTCTGGTTCCTTTCCACTTTGGCCAATAATTGGCGTTGGGGGTCTTGGTTTAATTCTGCTTCTACTACTGAGTGGCGATAGTTCTTCAGCTCAACCATCTGTTTCTTCATCTCAACCACCTGTACCTGTTTCTCCAGAAAATACACCTTTGTCTCTCACCAACAAAGGCGAATGCGATCTGACTCCTAGTGGTAATAGTTCCGATCGCACACAGATCGTTGAGATTCCGTGTAATGTTACTCCTCAAACCCCCACGGAAGTGAAGAAGGTAGTGGAGCCATCAACGATCAAAGCGCTTGTATTGATAATTGTTCTACTATGGATAGTCCGTAACAAACACCGAACTTTAAAAATCCGTCATTCGTAATTGTTACATAAAGGGATACATGGCACTAAGAAAAGCCCAAAGGCTTATGTAGCATCGTTTCGCCTCGTTCCCAGTCCTCAGACTGGGAATGTATTGCCAGAGGCTCTGCCTCTGGTCAAGCCACTGGAGGCGGAGCCTCTCAGAACTCGTTCCCAGCCTTCAGGCTGGGAACGAGGATACAAGTAACAAAGAAGCTACAAACCAGACTGGATAATGTGCATAGCGTATAAAACCTGATGAAAATGGCGTAGTTTATCAGCCCTTTGCGTAGCGTTTAGTTCGGAGAGCGTCCCGTAGAGAAGGAAAGGTATCGCCTGTTAATCTGCGGCCAATTCACCACATTCCACCAATTATCCAAATACTCAGCCCGACGGTTGCGATATTTAAGGTAATAAGCATGTTCCCATAGATCGTTACCCATAATCGGATATGAACCCTCCATAATCGGGTTATCTTGATTTGCTGTGGTAACAATCTGGAGTTGTTTTTGAGGATTACGTACTAACCAAACCCAACCACTACCGAAACGAGCTGCACCCGCTGCGTTAAACTGTTTTTTAAAGCCATCAAAACTGCCAAAAGTTTGGTTAATTTCTTGAGCGATCGCGCCTGATGGTTGTCCTCCACCTTGGGGACTCATCAGTTGCCAAAAAATCGTGTGATTGAGATGACCACCAGCGTTATTACGTACCTTTGTCCGAATATCTTCAGGTACGCTGTTCAAATTCACTAGTAAACCTTCAACACTTCTTTTTTGCAAATCTGGATACTGCTTTAATGCATCATTTAAGTTTTTGACGTAGCTAGCATGATGTGCATCATGATGCAATTTCATCGTTTCAGCATCAATCGCTTTTCCGAGTGCCCCATAAGCATAAGGCAATGGTGCTAGTTGTGCGGGAGAAGTACTTAATGACCTATTAGGATAAGCTACAGTGGCAAACGGTCTAGTAGGTGTTGGTGTAGAAGTTTGGGCCTCAGCTATTGGTACTGGTTCGTGATAAATTAGCAGAATTGTCAACACAATTGTTGTGAAGAAAAAAACTATTTTTTTTCGCCAAAATCCGATCATAAATTGTAGCCTCAAAATCAATATTATTGGCTTATAACCCGATCTTAGAGTGTTATTTTGCAGTTATATTAAGCCAAATATTATATATATTACCTTAGTTGTCAGTTAATTAAAGCAAAAATAAATCTAGCTAAAATTTTATTTTTTAAACTTATCATTCAAACCTTGTAAAGAATAAATCTCTTGGATTAAGAATAAGAATTATTCATACAACTCCTAACTTTATTATGTATGGGAGTCCCATTTGCCTGTACGAACATCTTGTTTACAGCATAATAGCTAGATTTTATCCACTATTTGAACTAGGCAACACCACTACAAATTTTCTATTATTTATTCAGCTGATTTTTTTTGTTTTTCATCTGTCTGTAAATAGCTGCAATGTTGCGGGCATCATCAATGCCACGATGATGTGTACCTTTTAATTCTATCCCCAACTCATTGAGAGCTTGTGCCATGCCAAATTTTTTAGATACGCCAAGATATTCCGAAAATTCCTCTTTGATATTTATATGTTCTGAAGTAAAAGGATAAGGAAAATTATGAAACGCACAATCTTGAATAAATTGCTTTTTGTCATAATTACCCCAAGAACAAAAAATATAGTCAGGAAATAAATTAATCCATTCTTTGAAGCGAGAAATTGCTTCTAAAAATTTTGGCGCTTCGTCAACATCTTGCTGGCGAATACTAGTCAATTCTGTGCAAAAATTTGTCAGTTGCGGATGTCTCACAGGTTGGATGAATTGCTGAAACTCCGAATCAATTTCCCACGTTGTTCGGTTGAGCATCACTGCACCGATTTCAATGATTTCCATTTGGTGACGTGGAATAGTTTTACTGTTACAGCATGTAGCTTCCAAATCAACTATCAGATAATAGTGAGATATTCTAGTATTCATATTAGATTGAGAATAATATTAGTAACTTTTTATACTTATATTTTAAAATTATAAATTTTGTAGTAATTACATACATTATACTACAAAAACGTAATGTTTACAGTAGCTTTGCTTTTTTCATTTATTTGAACCACAACCTTCTGTATAGGCTTACAGGTAGCTGTAAAATTACAGAAATTTAGATTGATAAAAAAGGTTTAACCCAACGGAGTTGAATAGCGATATCAAGAGCGATCGCAGCCAGCGCAAACCATAACAAACTTTCTGCCGCCAATACCAAAAAAGGCCAAATTGTGCTGTGGGAATTCCATCCAAGTTCTATCTGAGTTAATCCGCGCACCAAGCCAAAGGCTAACATGCCACCAGCTTTGAGTTGAGGATTTCGATCGCAGCGGATGATATAGCGGTAGGTGACACCAAATAGGAAACCAGTAAAAGTTGCGATCGCACCACTCACCACCAAGTGCCAGTTAACATCACTTTGCAGACATACAAGTGTCTGAAAATACTTTGCCAGTATGAAAGTATTCAACAGACTAGCGATCGCAAAAGCCAAACACACAGAGAATCCCCCAACTATTCCAGCCTTGAGGGATTCTATGCGTTCTGCCATTAATTGAGGATCTAAAATTGAGTTCACTCTATATAGAAGTTAAGGATTAGGTATTAGGGAAATGTTTCCTTACTCTCCAGTATGATAAATGCTTGAGCAGCTTTGTCATTAATTAAATACCGCTCTCAAGTGGGAATTTTGATGATAAATTCGGTTCCCATACCAGGTTGAGAATTCACTTCTAATATACCTTCGTGTTTTTCTACAATAATTTGGTATGCGATCGACAAGCCAAGTCCAGTACCTTTGCCAACAGTTTTTGTCGTAAACAACGGCTCAAACAAGCGTTTTTTCAGCCGTTCAGGAATACCAATCCCATTGTCAGCAATCCGAATTATAACCAATTGTTGAGAATCTATTTCTGTGGTAATTTTAATCTGAGGAATTATATTGCTGATTTTGCCTTCCATTATAGCTTCATCAAGGGCATCAATTGCATTCGCGAGAATGTTCATAAACACTTGATTCATCTGCCCTAGATAACACTTAACCTGTGGTAATTCTCCATAAGTTTTAATCACTTCAATGCGGGGACGATCGCTATTAGCATGGAGGCGGTGTTGCAAAATCATTAGAGTACTATCTATTCCTTGATGTAAATCAGCAGATATTTTGGCATCGCTATCCGAACGACAGAAACTGCGGAGTGAACTAGAAAGGTTGCGAATTCGTTCGCTTCCTACGTGGAGTGAGTTCAAGATTTTTCCCATATCTTCGAGAACAAAGTTTAGATCCAAGTTCTCAATAGTTTTGGTAATTTTGGCTGTTGGATTTGGATACTCTTGTTCATATAGTAGAAGCAACTCGGTTACTGCTGTAATATATTCTTGCAAGGGTGGAATATTGCTGGAAATAAAGTTGATCGGGTTATTGATTTCATGACCAATACCAGCGATTAGCTCTCCGAGTGTTGATAGTTTCTCTTGCTGTACTAATTGGACTTGGGCTTTTTGCAAAGCCCTGGTGCGATCGCTAACTTGTTGTTCCAAAGATTCAGTCAATTGTTTGAGTTGTAAATGTACGCGTACTCTTGCAATCACTTCTTCTTGTGCAAATGGTTTCGGGATATAGTCAACTGCGCCAAGGGAAAATCCCTTCGTTTTGCTCTCTGTATCCGCTAAGGCAGTAGTGAAAATAATTGGAATGTTTTGGGTAACAGGATTGGCTTTGAGGCGGCGACAAGTTTCAAATCCATCAATACCAGGCATTTGTACATCCAGCAAAATCAACTCTGGTTGATTGCGTTCGACTTGAGCGATCGCACTTTCTCCATCGACTGCAACCCGAAAACGAAAACCCTCACTATTAAGCGCTTCACACAGGAGAGATAAATTTGTGGGATTATCATCCACAATCAAAATAAATCCGGTATCTGAGGTTTTAAGCATGATTAATTAACAATTGAAATTTAACTCAAATTAATTGATATATTCTTGAATAAAAGTTTCCAAACGTTTGAGTTGGAAATTACTAGCAAGCTGGACGATTTGCTGGACAAAAATGCTTAAACGCTCGTCAGATTTAGAAAGTTGCTCGGTCAGTTCCAAAACTTTTTGAATATCACCGTCTTTTGTCAGTTCGAGTAAATCTTGCAAAACCTCTTTGGCAGGATAAATCATCTCATTTGGTCGATCCAAAGCATCTATATTGGTTTTTTTTATTTCATCTACCTTCACGTCAAAAATCCATTCCAGTTGCAAAAACTGTCGTAGCATTTCCAGCAGCGTTTCAGCTTCTACAGGCTTTGGTAGAAATGCATTTGCACCTACATCAATACTCTTGTACTGGTCGGCTGCAAACACACTGGCTGAGGAAGCGATGACAGCAATCTCTTTAAATTGCTCAGATTTACGTAAACGATCGATCAACTCAAATCCATTCAATATAGGCATCACTAAGTCAGTAATAATCAAGTCTGGTTTGTGGGCTAGAGCCTTTTCCCATCCTTCCTGACCCTGACTAGCTTCTACAACAGTAAACCCAACTGGTTCTAGTAAATTTACAATTACCGATCGATTTTCCCATTTGTCATCCGCAATCAAAATGGTGCGGCTTTGTCCTTGATAACCAATAATAGTTCCTTGCTCGACCACTCTAGAAACCTTTGCCCAGTCTTTAGATTCTGGAAATTCTGCCTCAAACCAGAAAGTACTACCTTTGCCAAATTCACTTTGTACCTGAATCTGACCACCCATCAACAAAACAATGTTTTGGCTGATTGCTAATCCCAAACCTGTACCTTCAGATTGTCGTTTTTGATTTCCTACTTGTTCAAAGGGTTGGAAGATTTTCTGCGCTTGTTCAGGGATTATTCCAGCACCAGTATCTATTACCTCAAAACGAATTTTGTAGTTAGTTTTTCCATTGGTGTTTGATTGTTTAGCAATGACCTTAACTTTGAAGGTGACACTACCTTCATTAGTAAATTTAATCGCATTACTAAGCAAGTTAATCAGTACTTGCCGCAAGCGTTTTTCATCAGTATGAATGCCCGTTGGTAAATTAGGATCGAGTTGGACGTGAAATGCAATCACCTTTTGTTCTGCGCGGATGCGAGAAATTTCAGTCACGCTATCTATAAAGGCAGGTAAGTAGAAATCAACAGGATACAATTCTAGTTTCCGGGCTTCTATTTTAGAGAGATCCAGAACATCATTAATTAGGGTTAAAAGATGAGAACCACATTGATAAATGATGCTGACTCCTTTACGTCCTTTCTCACTCAAAGATTCTGTGCGTTGAAGAATTTGTGTATAGCCCAAAATACCGTTAAGAGGTGTGCGTAGTTCATGACTCATATTGGCGAGAAATTCACTCTTAGCTTGGCTGGAGTTTTGAGCAACTTCTTCTGCAAGGCGTAATTCTTTTTCGATGCGCTTGCGCTCGACAATTTCAGTTGAAAGCGCTCGATTGATAACTTCTAACTGGGTTGGACTAGGTAGTGTTAGAGCTTGAGGCATGAGATAAAATAACGCAAATGCCGTATATATCGAAATAATGGCAGTTAGAGCTTTTAAACTACCTGCAACCCAATAATTTGGATGCCAAAGCGTCCAAATATCCATTAAGTGCCCAGTACCGCAAGCAATGATAAAAGCACCAAATAACAAAAAGACGCCATTAAAAGGAAGGTCTTTACGCTTAGAAATAAAGTAAATCAGTAGGAAGGGAATAGAATAATAGGCTAGAGCGATCGTGGCATCAGAAATAATGTGCAGCCAGACTAATCCAGTTTGCCAAAGATAACAATGTCCATGAGGTATAAAACCGTTGGAGTGGAAAGGATAGTTGAAAAATGTCGGCATGATATTAGGGGTTGCTGGATTGGAAATATATACCCATAGCCCTAGTATTCCCAAAAGTATCAAGTCAGAAAGCGCGATCGCTACTTTTTTACATTCGTGTTTATCGTTGCTTTAAGTACTAACGTATCAAGAAAAGTTGGTGTCTTTTTTATGTAAACGTACTCTGTCGTAAAGATCACACGCAAAAGTTACAATCTGATTGATAAAAAAATCTCAGCCTGCCCAATCCCTGTATGATAAGTATTAGAAACCTTTTGTAATTATTTGAAAAGTGGGACTATGGAGATTTTGACACTAGGTTGGGTAGCGTTGTTAGTTGTGTTTACTTGGTCAATTGCAATGGTAGTGTGGGGACGTAACGGACTATAGAGGCATTGTGGAAAGTCCATTCTTGAGTATTTTGGTTTTATTTGCTGTAGTGCTGCTCGTAGTAGTCACTGGTGGTATTGGTTATTTAACCCTGGCGGATTGGCGCGATCGCCGTCGCCGAGATGAAGAAAAACGCACCACCCGCAGCGCCACTCCCAAGCGGCGATAGTTTTCTGGTAATTGAAAATCTTTTTGTAGGGACGCGATTGTATCGCGTCCCTACATTGTTTTTATGACATTCCCAGGAAATAACTGTTACCTTTGCGATCGCAACGGGAATCATGAAATAGAAGACTTTCAATATTTAAAGTCCCACTGGGAATGGAAAACTCCTCTACTACTCAATCCATACAACCAAATTCAGAACGGCAAGAATCTCATTCAGATGTAACATGCTCCTTGCGTCAGAATGAGCAACAAAAAGCCTTATCTGGAGTTATTGCCCGTATTCGGGAGTCTCTAGACATAGAAACTATTTTCAAAATTACAGTCACTCAAGTCCGCCAACTTCTGAAAAGCGATCGGGTTGGCGTGTTTCGTTTTTATCCTGATTTGGCATGGGAAGGAGAATTTATCTATGAAGATGTGGCAGCCGAATGGAATTCGGCATTAGCAGCCAAACTGCGCGACCACTGCTTTAGTGAGGAGTTCGCAGGACTTTATCAGCAAGGTCGAATTAGAGCAATAACTGATATTTATCAAGTAAATGCCAGTGATTGCTATATCCAGATTCTAGAAAAATTCCAAGTACGTGCCAGTATAATTGCCCCCTTGATCAAAGGTAAAGATTTATGGGGATTGTTGTGTATTCATCAGTGTGGTAGTCCTCGACAATGGGAAGCATCAGAAATTGAGTTTGTGCAATTAATTGCCGAACATCTAGGAGTTGCTTTACAGCAAGCAGATTTCTTAGAACAAGTCAAACTACAATCAACAGAACTAGCACAAGCAAAAGCTAGAGAAAAAGCGGCTCAATGGCAGAAAACTATAGCTATCACCATTGAGAAAATTCGCCAGTCCTTAGATTTGGAAATCATTTTCCACACAACCACCGCAGAACTTAGGCAGCTACTAAATGCCGATCGCGTCGCTATTTATCGGTTCAATCCCGATTGGAGTGGTGAATTCGTGTTTGAATCAGTGGCAGAGGGTTGGGTTTCCCTGATAGATCAACAGTCGCAACGCCCGGAATTGAAAGATAACGTCAGCGAATGTAGCGCCAAAGATTTAGCTAAACCTCCAGTCGCTGATACCTATTTACAAGATACAGAGGGTGGGAACTTCACTCAGTGTGAAGTGTACCGAATTTGTAATGATATTTACAATTCAGGCTTTAGTGACTGCTACATTAAAATTTTAGAGATATATCAAGCAAAAGCTTATGCGATCGTTGCTATTTACCACGGTCAAAAGCTCTGGGGCTTGCTAGCAGCATACCAAAATGCTGGAACCCGTGATTGGCAAAAAGATGAGGTTTACTTGCTTACTCAAGTGGGTACTCAACTAGGTGTGGCTTTGCAGCAAGCGGAATTTATCCAACAAATGCAGATTCAAGCAGCAGATATCAGCAAAGCTGCTGAAAGGCAAAGAGCGTTAGCGCACACAGTAGAAAAAATTCGTCAGTCTCTTGAAATTGAAGCCATATTTAAAACCACTACTCAAGAAGTTCGTCGGTTATTAGAAGTGGAACGAGTCGCAATTTATCGCTTCTATCCTGATTGGAGTGGGGAATTTGTGGCTGATTCCATCGTTGATGGCTGGACACCAATGGTTAAGCCGCAGCCTGTGACAGAACGCGTTCTTGTGCAAGGAAAACAAGCGGGTAAGTATGCACGTAATGAAGTTTTTGTACCAATTTCTCAGGGTGAAAAGCTGTGGGGATTGCTAGTAGCTTATCAAAACTCCCAGCCCCGTTATTGGCAAGATGAAGAAATCAACTTGCTAGCCCAAGTTGGCGTTCAATTGGGGGTAGCATTACAGCAAGCTGAATCCTTGACACAGATGCAGGTGCAAGCCCAAAAACTGGCTCAAGCCGCCGAACGAGAACGGAAAGCAGCCGAAAGACAAAAGGCCTTAGCTGCAACAGTGGAGAAAATCCGCCACTCTCTTGATATTGACACCATTTTTGCGACCAGTACAGAAGAAGTCCGACGGTTATTGGAAGTTGACCGAGTGACAATCTATCGATTCGGGACTGATTGGAGTGGGAAATTTGTTGCTGAGTCTTTAGCCGAAGGTTGGACATCAGTAAAGGAAATTGTACCTGCAATGTCTACGACAGGCTACGCCTATGCAAGTAATTACTTGCAAGAAACCCAAGGCGGGGATTTTGCTAATGGTAAAACTCTTGTTATTAAGGATGTTTACAGCACCGATGATTCTTCTATTCCTTATATTGCGCTGATTGAACTCATGGAGGCTAGGGCATATATGATTGTGCCGATTTTTCAGGGTGAGAAACTTTGGGGATTGCTAGCAGCTTATCAAAATATCAAACCCCGTGATTGGCAAGAAGATGAAGTAGATTTGTTGATGCAAATTGGTACTCAGTTAGGCGTAGGGCTTCAGCAAGCGGAATTACTAGAACAAACTCAATGTCAAAAAGAAGAACTGACCCAGACTCTGAAAGAATTACAGGACACTCAGAGCCAGTTAATTCAAAGTGAAAAAATGGCAGGTTTGGGGCAGTTAGTTGCTGGTGTAGCACATGAAATTAATAACCCGATTAGTTTCATTTATGGGAATATCACTTATGTTACCGAACATACCGAAAATTTATTTAAATTACTGCGCCTTTATCAGAAACAGTATCCTAAGACAACAGAAGAAATTAAAAAGCAAGTAGCAGCATTAGATTTAGATTTCATTAATGATGACTTGCCCAAAATTCTGGCTTCAATGAAGATGGGTGCAGAGCGGATCTCTCAATTAGTCTTGTCGTTACGAAGTTTTTCTCGGCTTGACGAATCAGGAATGAAGCCCGTTGACCTTCATGAAGGTATCGACAGTACTTTACTAATTTTACAACATCGCCTGCAACCACAAACTAATTCTTTTGCTATTGAGGTAGTTAAGCAATATGGTGAATTGCCTCCAGTAGTCTGCTATGCAGCCCAGATGAATCAGGTGTTTATGAATATTCTCAACAACGCGATTGATGCACTGGAAAACTCAGCAATTAGTGGCAAAAAAATTGACAATCCTAAAATTTGGATACGTACAGAAGTTATAGAAGAGAATATTGTTCTGATTTGGATTGCTGACAATGGTTGTGGGATTCCAGAGATTGTGCGATCGCGCATTTTTGAACCTTTCTTTACTACCAAACAACCTGGACAAGGTACTGGTTTGGGGTTATCTATTAGTTACCAAATTATTGTGGAAAAACACGGCGGTAATATCAAATGTGTTTCTGAATCTGCTAATGGCTGTGAGTTCTGGATACAAATTCCGATGAAAAGGACAATTAGTTAGGAAAAAATAGGCGATGCATTCTCTATGAGAGGCTACGTCAGAGGACACACAGGAAGGAGAAAAAAGGCGATCGCACGCTGAAGATTTTACAGGCGATCGCTCTTTTTAAAGAACCACTCCAGGCGCAGAGGACAGAGAGGAAGGAGAAAGCGATCGCTCCCCTTGTGGAATACATATCTTATTGCTGCTGTTGCAACCAAGCCACTAAATCAGCTTCAGTGGAAAAATCTAGTAACGCTTCCGCTAAATCCTCTAACTGAGTTAACGATAACCCGCGCAGCCGCTCTTGTAATTCAGCAGTAATTACACCAATTCGCTTTGTTAATTGACGCTCGATTATTTTCAACTCTCCTTGTTGTATCCCTTCCTCCATCCAACTAGTGACGATTTGCATAACTACCTTCTGTTGAGTTGGTTCAAATTGAGCAATTTCAGTCTGGAAAATTTCTTCTTCTTGGGCATTTAGTCGCAGATAAGTATCAATAAATCCCGAAATCAATTGTATTCGCGCTGGATCTAGCTGCAAGGTAGCTAGCAGGCGCAGACACTCAGATTTTACTCTGGGACGGTCTTTTGGCGCTATGTTCATTTTAGCCATGAGCGCACTAGCTACGGGATTTTGCTGTTGCAGATATTCTCGCCAATTCAGACGATTTAACTGGATGACATCATAGTTGAACTGCAAGACAATTTTATGAGGAAATGCTACTTGATGAAAATTTGTTTCAGCTTTTTTGGGGCTATCGTAAGAAAACAAAGCGATAGGATACACTGGCAAGGCGTATTTTTCATATAATCTAGCGAAGTAGCGATACATCCGCAAATCAAAAGCTTCTTGATAATAAGCTTGATGTTCTAGATGTACTAGGAAAAACGATTCTTGCTCTCTAAATCGCGCTTTTACTACTAAGTCAGTTTCATATTTTTCTCCAGCAGTAACATCGGTAAATACCTCTTTGTCAATGAAAGAGATCGTATCCCGTTCCAGATAAGCTGTTATCTCTGGGAAAAATAACTCGATGAACTCCCAAAAGAAGGTTGTTAACAGTTCTTTGAATAGGCGATCGTGGTCTATCATGTCAAATTTATATCATGTTTTGATGGGCGCTCGCCTACGCATTGTGGAGATTGGCGATCGCTCTTTTTAACAAACCACAGAGACGCAGAGAACACAGAGGAAGGAGAGAGCGATCGCACGCTGAAGATTTTGCAGGCGATCGCTTTTTTAACTAACTAGAGAGATGCAGATAAATGAGTGAAGTTAATTAATTGTAGCCTTAGTTTACTACTCTTTACGTCCAACACGATAAGCAACATCAGCAGTTATTTTGGGATTACCAATATTTTGAAACTTTTCAAAATATATTTCTAAGTCATTTTTATCTTCATGATGAGGTAAAGAGATTTTACCTGTTTTATTGTTGATAATATTAATACTATTGTCTTTAGTCAGTTTATCAAACCAACCGTAAAAATTGGGGTTATTATTATCAACAAATAAGAATAATGCTCCAGGTTTAGCTTGACTAAACAAGTTAGCAAAATATTCATTTGCTAGACTTTGCAATGTATATACCTCAGACATGAAATAAATCATTGTAAAAAGGTCTGATTGAAAATACTTATTATGTACCTGCCAATCATCTGGCTTAGTTACATCTAATGGTAAATAAGAAGTTGATATGCGAAAAATAGGATCAATTTTATCATCTACATCATACCAAGACTCTGCCCATGTTTTCTCTTTGTCACAAAGTTGAAATTTAACTGTAGGTGATTTTTTATTAGTCATCAGATACTTCAATATTCCTAAAAAGTCACTTCCCGGGCCTCCTCCAATACAAGCTACATTGACTTTTAAATTGTTAAATAATTTACCTAAATTATCATCTTGTTCCATAAGAGTACAGACCAAGTTAGCATGAGATGTTACATAGGTATAAATATAGGCAAATCTAGTAATAGAATCACTATAAGTAATATTGTTTTCAGTTAATAAACTCGTATATTCTTTCCGCAAATATTTTATTGCTTCTTTAATATCATTATCTTTGTTTATGTCATCTCCAGGTATTTGACTGTAAGCTTCATCTAGAACAGATTTAATAATTTGAAAACAATTCATAAGAATACTCAATATCATGAAGTTATCAAAACTACTATATAATATTTTTTGGTAAAATTTAAGACTCAGCAACCATTTTAAGATTGTTTTAATTTTTATACCAATCTTAGCTTAATTTCAGAATGAATCCATACAGTATTTTTGTACTATACTTTTAATAGTAGGTTATATTGAAATTATTTCATGTTTAATCAACTATCGATTTGGGAAGAGGAAAATGATAAGAGTAAGCATCAGAGTGAAAAGTTACCTATGCAAAATGCTGAAGTAATCTATTACCAAAATTTCTTTGATGGGAACGAGAGTAACCAATTATTTGTTGAATTATATGAAACTACTTCTTGGAATCAAGAAGATACAATACTCTTTGGTAAACAAGTTAAGCTACCAAGGCTTACAGCTTGGTATGGAGATACCGATAAATCTTATTCTTACTCTAAAATCACAATGCAACCTTTTTTATGGACTCCTGTATTAATTAATATTAAATCTAAAATTGAATCTTTCTCTAAAATTAAATTCAATAGTGTGTTACTCAATCTATATCGTGATGGTAAAGATAGCGTAGCTTGGCATAGTGATGATGAACCAGAACTTGGAGAAAACCCTATAATTGCTTCTGTAAGTTTCGGAGCTAATCGTCGTTTTACGTTTAGACATAAAATACAAAAAGAATTAAACTACGAAATTCAACTTACTCATGGAAGTTTACTAATGATGAAAGGAACTACACAGCACTTTTGGCAACATCAAATACCTAAAACAAATAAACTTACACAACCAAGAATAAATCTTACTTTCAGACAAATTAAATAACTGTTTTTTATATAAAAATAGGATAAATTAATCGGGATAAAATACACAAAAAAACTTGCCTTAGAAGCATCACACCCGCAAGGCAAGCCAACTCTCTAAATTCTTCCTCCGCGCTCTCCGCGCCTTTGCGGTTCGTTAAAGTTGCTTCACTTCCGAAACCAACTTCGCCACCATATCCTTAGCGCTACCAAAAAGCATCGTCGTTTTATCCTTGTAGAACAACTCATTATCTACACCGGCAAAACCCGTACTCATCCCGCGCTTAATTACAATCGTCTGCTTCGCCCGATCTACTTCCAAAATCGGCATACCATAAATCGGGCTATTTTTATCACTCCGCGCCGCCGGATTTACTACATCATTTGCCCCAATTATTAAAGCTACATCCGCTTGTTCAAACTGGGGATTAATATCATCCATATCGTACAACTGGGTATAAGGCACATTTGCCTCTGCCAGCAACACATTCATGTGCCCCGGCATTCTCCCAGCAACGGGGTGAATGGCATACTTGACATCAACACCCATTTTTTCCAACTGATCTGACAATTCCCGGACGCTATGTTGCGCTTGGGCGACTGCCATACCATAACCAGGCACAATTACCACAGAACGGGCATAACCCAACATCATCGCCCCTTCTTCAGGATCGATACTGCGGACAGTTTGATCGATCACACCACCACTAGCAGCACCACCACCAGAACTAGAACCTGTACCAAAAGCGCTGAACAGCACACTAAATAAGGAGCGGTTCATCGCCTTACACATAATTTCGGTGAGGATTAAGCCAGATGCTCCTACCAAAGCACCAGCGATGATTAACATATTGTTCATCACCACGAATCCAGCAGCAGCAGCCGCCACACCTGACAAGGAGTTCAACAGCGAAATTACCACCGGCATATCGCCGCCACCAATGGGGATGACGAACATCACACCCAGCACTAAGGAAACAGCTACCACTCCCAAGAATATGGGTAAGCTATCTGGTGTAATGATTAAATAGACACTGCCTACCAAATAAGCACCCAGAAGCAACAGGTTAAATGGTTGCTGGAAAGGAAATGTAATCGGAGAACCACTAATTAAACCTTGCAATTTAGCAAAGGCTAAAAAACTACCTGTGAAGGTAACACCACCGATTAACACGTCCAACAGCATGGAAATGTTTACATCTAGGGGTACGGGTGCGCCAGAATCCAATAATCGCCAGAATTCGGCAACGGCGACTAATGCTGAAGCCGCACCGCCCAAACCGTTGAGTAAACCCACCATTTGGGGCATTTCCGTCATTTGGACTTTATAGGCAACGATCGCACCAATTCCCGATCCAATTGCCAAGCCCAACAATATCATCTCGTAGTTCAACACATGCTGATCGAGCATTGTCGCCACAATTGCCAGCAGCATCCCCACAGATGCAATCACATTACCGTTTCGCGCTGTAGCTGGTGAACCCAGCTTTTTCAAACCAAAAATGAATAAGGATGCAGCGACTAAATATGTCAGCTGAATGCCAGTTGGTAAAAAGTCGCTCACGCCTTAATCTCCTTCTTCTTGAACATTTGCAGCATTCTATCTGTGACTAGAAAGCCACCTACAACGTTGACTGTAGCTAGTACTACAGCGATTAAACCAAGAATTACTGACACACTTGTTTCTCTAGCACCTGAGGCCACTATTGCCCCAAGTACCGAAATGCCAGAAATGGCGTTTGAACCTGACATTAAAGGCGTGTGTAGAGTTGGTGGGATTTTATTGATGACTTCAAAGCCGATAAAAGATGCCAATACAAATACAAACAAAGCAGCAAGTAATGCCTCTGTCATGAAATCAAAACTCCTTGTGTAAATGGGAATTGGGCGATTCAATTTTGGATTTTGGATTTTAAATTTTGGATTAAATTTCAATCTAAAATCTAAAATCTAAAATCTAAAATTCTTACTTCCCAGTCCCTAATTAACCGCCGGTTGCTGAGTATTCGATGCTTGTAGTGCATCCCGCACTCGTTGATTGCGAATTTCACCTGCATGGGTAACGCAAGCTGCATCAACGATGTCGTCGCCAAAGTCCACCTGCAAAGCTTTCTCTTTGTTAATTAGCAGTTGAATCAACGATGTTACGTTCTTGGCATACAATTGGCTGGCGTGAATTGGCATTGATGATGGGAGATTGATGGGGCCAATAATTGTTACGCCGTTCCATACAATATCTTTGCCAGGTTCTGTGCAGGCGCAGTTACCACCTTGTTCAGCAGCCAAATCCACAATTACTGAACCTGGTTTCATTTGTGCCACCATTTCTTCTGTAACTAGCCGTGGTGCTTGTCTCCCAGGTACTTGGGCTGTAGTAATCACTACATCAGAATTCTTAATGTGTTCGGCGACAACTTCTTGAGTACGTTGTTTGCTAGCCTCAGAAATTTCTTTGGCGTAACCGCCAGCAGCGACGGTTTCTTCGTCTAATTTGACTTCAACGAATTTTGCCCCTAAGCTTTGCACTTCTTCTTTGACGGCGGGACGAATATCAAAGGCTTCTACCACTGCTCCCAAACGTCTAGCGGTGGCGATCGCTTGCAATCCGGCTACACCAGCGCCCATAATAAATACTTTCGCTGGAGCGATCGTGCCTGCGGCTGTGGTTAACATCGGAAAGTATTTCGGTAAGGCTGCGGCGGCAATTAATACTGCTTTGTAACCGGCTAATGAAGCTTGCGAGGACAAAGCATCCATACTTTGCGCCCTGGTGGTACGGGGGATCATCTCCATACTCAAAGCTGTGACTTTCCGATTTGCTAGTTGCTGCGCCACAACAGGATTTCCTAAGGGATTGAGGAAACTGACTAATACAGCCCCTTCCTTTAACAAATCAACTTCTGAGCGTCCATCTTCTCGTTCTTGCGGTGGACTTACTTTCAGCAGAATATCTGTTTCACCCCATAATTTGGCAGTATCGCTGATTATTGTGGCTCCTGCTGCTTCATAGTCAGGATCGCCAAAAAATGAGCGTTCTCCTGCACCCGCTTCTACCCAAACTTCCAAACCTTGTTTTACCAATCGGGCAACGGTGTCAGGAATTAATGCCACACGACGTTCACAAACTTCAATTTCTTTAGCAACTGCTATTCTCATGAAATCTCCTGAAGATAAATACCTAATCTCTGCCAAGTAAGCGATTGTCCAGATGATGGGTGTCCCGCACTCATAGTACTTAGGCAGGAACATCAGCCATGAATTTTACTTGTAGATTGAACCTTGAATCTTTCCTCTCCCACTCTTTGCTCTCTAGACAAAGCCTCATTTTTTTGTAAAGTTCTGAGCGGAGGTTCCCTCCAATCGGACTTTTTGCTTTGCCGCTCGCAGATGTCATATTTTCAGATAGTTGCAAACAGGGTTACGTATTGCACATCCTAAATTGATTCCCAAATTTTGCATCTTTATCTTTAGGTTGTTTTCGGGATTGAGAAATTTTGGTATTCCTTTCTTATAGAGTAATATTGACCGAATTTTGAAAGCTTGATAATTTCCCAATCAAATTTTAATGATTATAACTTCGATTCCAATCCAACTTATTTTAATCAATTTAGCCCAACTTAACTGGCGATCGCTGATGGCACACCTCAATTTTTATAACAAAATTCTCAAATTTAGATACACTTATACATATTTAGAAACACAATCCAACCCCCTACTGTGTTTATATCTAGTTCCAATTTGACCCAACTTAGCAATCAAATCATGGCTACATAAGGGTAATGAAGTAAATTTAATATACGTTTGTTTTAATACTAAGTAACTTTCCTGTTGCCTAAACATCAGACAGGATGGCACTTTTTTTGGAAATTAAACGTCCATTGTCGAGAAGCCAGTAGTAAAGTTTAGTAAAGAATACTAACACACAGTTATTTTTAGATCACAGATTTATATTTTCGTAAAGGAAGCCCGATTATGCGACGTTTACTTTCTGCTTTAGCCGTGACTAGCTTTTTGGTTACTGGATTACCAGCCTTAACTTGGGCGCAAAGCTTACCTGGATTTACGCTGTTTAGCGGCGTCAAACAAGAAAATCAGCTACCCTTCCGATTAGATTTTGGCGGACAAGCTAATGGTTGGGATCGATACATACTAAAGATTCCAGCTAAAAGAATGAAATTGGCAGTTGGTCAATTTGCCATTACCTACCCTGATTATTACAAAGGAACTTTTGACCAGAAAAAAATTGAAGTCCGAGTCAAGGGCAAAGCAGTTCCGCTTTCTGAGGTGAAATGGGACAAAGAAGGTAAACTGATCAATATTTTTCCTCAAGATCCAGTACCAGCAGGTAGCCCAGTCGAAGTGGTGTTATCTAACGTGAAAAACCCATCCTTCGGTGGAGTTTACTATTTTAACTGTCAAGTGCTTTCCCCTGGCGATGTACCACTACTGCGCTATATGGGAACATGGATTTTGAGTATTACTTAAGAATAGGGAGTAGGGATATAACCAATCGATGATTCCCAATTCCCTAACAAAGTGATACAATTAGAGATTGTGAGTTTTTATAAAAATCACTTAAGAGGAGAAGAGTATGAAAAGAACACTGGGCGGTACTAGCCGTAAGAGAAAAAGAACCTCTGGTTTTCGCGCCAGGATGCGGACACCAGACGGCAGAAACGTGATTAGCGCCAGAAGAAAAAAGGGCCGTCACCGTCTGAGTGTTTAGGACAGATCGAGCGATAAAGAGCATCTGTGGCTTTGCCCAAAACAAATCGGCTAAAATCCCGCAAGGATTTCCAGGCAGTTTTCCGAGAAGGAATTCGGCGTCATGGCTCTTATTTAACATTGAGAGCCTTAAAGCCCTTATATTCAACGAAACCTTCTTTGGACACTGCCACCCAGACTACACAAGCAACTGACTCAAACCTCCTTGCCAGCACGCGGATTGGTATTTCGATTAGCACAAAAGTCAGCAAAAGGGCAGTGGTTCGCAACCGAATCAAACGGCAAATTACTGCTGCTTTATACAACTTGCTGCCAAAATTATCACCAGGATGGCGGCTAGTATTCATTGTCAAACCCACAGCAGCAGAATCTAAGTGCGTAAGCCCACAATTTCTGCAAGAATTAGAGCAGTTGTTGGCACAAGCTGAGGTGTTCGATGGGAATTCGTGAAGATGTTTATTATGAAGGTGGCCCCCATGTTGGGGATTTAATTGTCAACCTGCTGATTGGGCTAACCATTGTCGGGCTACCATTAGCAGTCGGGGCAATTGTCAGGGCATTGTGGCTGCGTTTCCGCATCACCGATCGCCGAATTACTGTTACCGGAGGTTGGCAGGGACGCGATCGCACTGATGTAATTTACTCAGAAATTGTCAAAATCGTCAAAGTTCCCCGTGGCATTGGCTTC
Organism: Nostoc sp. DedQUE04; assembly: GCF_034530995.1. NCBI lineage: Bacteria > Bacillati > Cyanobacteriota > Cyanophyceae > Nostocales > Nostocaceae > Nostoc > Nostoc sp. DedQUE04. The sequence continues at coordinate 21,645 of NZ_JAVRCA010000015.1, forward strand.
TGGGGAGATATGGCAATCACCCTAAAAAACGGTAGTCGTCTCGAATTGCGTGCAATTCCCAAGTTTCGGGAAGTCTATGACTACATTAACGAAAGAATTGCTGCGAAAAATCCCGAATTTAGCGCTCCTGCTAACAAGTGATGAGCAGGGGAGCAAGGGAGCAGGGGGATAAGAACCAATGCCCAATGCCCAATGCCCCATTTATAATGTGCGGCTATCCGTAGCGAAAGATAGTCGCCGACAATTCATGATTTAGATAAATTAGATTCAGTTTACAGTACCTCAGGTTGAATTCAGAATAATGGATTTTGGTATCGGCTTTCTCTCGAACAACGTGATGCTGCCAATCATAGATTTCTTCTATGGTATAGTGCCTAGCTACGGATTAGCGATCGTTGCTTTGACCTTGATAGTCCGCTTCGCGCTCTATCCCCTGAGTGCTGGCTCAATTCGCAATATGCGGAAGATGCGAATTGTACAACCTCTGATGCAGAAGCGGATGGCAGAAATCAAAGAGCGCTATAAGGACGATCCGCAAAAGCAGCAGGAGGAAATGGTTAATGTCCAAAAAGAATTTGGCAACCCTTTGGCAGGCTGTTTTCCATTACTAGTGCAAATGCCAGTTTTGTTAGCGCTGTTTGCTACCTTGCGGGGTTCGCCTTTTGCAAGTGCGAACTACAGCGTTAACCTGCAAATTCTTCCCGCAGAACAAATCGAACAAATTCAACCACAAGCCTTTGCTACTGCTCCGCAAAATATTTACATTGCAGATGGGGAACACGTTAAAGTAGCTGCTATTATTCCTAGCGGAAACAAACTAGCAGTAGGAGAACAAACCAAGATACAGTATCAGACTGTTGCAGGTAAACCATTTCAGGTACTCTTAGCAGAACACCCAGAAAATAAGCTGGTTCCTGATTGGAAAGTTACCAAAGGTGAAGATAGGATAAAAATTGATGCCCAAGGCAATGTAGAAGCCTTGCAACCAGGAGAAGTTACTATTCAAGGAACAATTCCTGGATTAGCAGCAGAAAAAGGCTTTCTATTTATTGACGCTTTAGGTAGGGTTGGCGCACAAGATCCAGATGGCACAATCCACTGGGATATCGTTGCCATGATCGTCTTTTTTGGAATCAGCCTTTATGTTAGCCAAATGCTTTCCGGGCAAAATTCCAGCGGTGGCAATCCGCAGCAGGATACAGTTAACAAAATCACCCCCGTCATCTTTTCTGGGATGTTCTTGTTCTTCCCCCTACCAGCTGGGGTGCTGATGTATATGGTGATTGGTAATATTTTCCAAACCGCCCAAACTTATCTTCTCTCCCGCGAACCTCTACCGGAGGAACTACAAAAAATTGTAGAAACCCAGGAAAAAGAAGCAGCAGTCACAGAACAGAAAGCATTACCGTTTGAACCAAAAAGTCCTAAGAAAAAGGCGGCAGGGGGATCATGAGCGACATTCCAATGCAGAGAGGTCAGCAATGGTTAAAAACCCTGCTGGAACTCACTGGAATACCTGCTGAGATTCAGGGTCATTTAGAAACTGCCCAATCTCAAGACGGCGATTCTCCAGAACCAGATAACTACTGGTTGACTATTGACCAAACCAATTTGACATCAGAACAAATCCAGGTGTTAATTGGTGCTGATGGTTCTGTGTTAGATGCGATTCAGTATCTAGCAAATTCGGTTCTAAACCTCAGCCAACCGCCGGAGGAACAAGCCTCTTTCACTATTGAGTTAAATGGCTACCGAGTCAAAAGAGAAGCCGAAATTCGCGCATTAGCAGAAGCAGCAGCCGATGAAGTGCGCTTTTCTGGTAGAGAAGTGGAAATCAAATCTCTTAGTTCTGCTGAACGGCGTCAAGTTCATACCTTCTTAAAGGAATTTGGAGATTTAGAAACCTTCAGTCGCGGTAAAGAGCCACATCGCCATCTGGTTGTTTGTCCCGCTTCGTTGGAAGGAGTTAGGAGTTAGGAGTAGAGACGCGATTAATCGCGTCTGTACAGGAGTTTGGAGTTAATTGAAAACTCATAACCATATATAATTTCAAAATTTCTCTTTTTATTAAGGGATAAAATAAAGATTCAGTATCAGTATAATTGCTGATAATCTAGATAAATTTTAGTGAGGATGTCTCACAAATCCTATGGACGCAATTTATATTCCGCAGCTAACTAGAGCATCGGAGCGAACAGAGGAAGTTCAAGTTAAGGAATTTCTGCCTGGTCTAGAAACGTTAACACCAGTTCGCGGTCATGTGCGCGTGCAACATCATGGCAATTACCTGGAAGTGTCAGGTCAGGCAGAAACAATTATTACTTGTACCTGCAACCGTTGCTTGCAGCAATACAATCGCCGTTTAGGGGTTGATACAAAGGAAATCATCTGGTTAGATGAAACTGCAAATCAGGCAAATGACTTGCCCTTAGAAAGGGAAGTGGTTATGGAAGATTTGCTAGAAAGCTTACCGCCCGATGGTTATTTTTATCCCAACGAATGGCTGTATGAGCAGATGTGTTTGGCAATACCGCAGCGCCAGTTATGCGATCGCAATTGTCCAGGTATTCCTGTAAGTAGTACTGTTGATAGTCCTGATACTTCTGATAGTCGTGAAACTCCTGTTGATAACCGTTGGGCTTCTCTAGAAGCACTTAAAAAGCAACTTCCGGGGTAGTAATTTGCTAATTCCGTCAGACTGAAGTCTGCACTTACATGAACTAAGCCTGTCTACACAGGCTTATTGTTTTATTAGTGAAAATGTCGATTAACCCCACAATCCCGACATTAATTTAAACGAAATAATTTTTTAGCGTTAATTTATATCTAATAAATTAAAATGCTTGTGTTAAGAAATGGCCTATCTTCTTAATATGATTTGACAACTTCAACTGTATTAAAACGAACCTATGAAAGATAGATAACACACTGGTTCTAGGTTCCTATATCTAGTTAACGAAAAAAGTTAAAGATGAAAGAAATATTAAATAATTTGGAAGCATTGGGTTTTTATTCTTATGAAAATTCAACTTTAGTTCCCATAATTCAAGCATTACAGTTAAATAACAATTCAATTTGGTTAAGAGATGGAAAATATAAAAGATTGAATACATTAGATATAACATCATTTCCAGAAGCAGAGGAACTGATGGATAATGAACCGGACGAAGACGATAACTTTTTGTATTTATACAGACCCTTACCACCACATCGTTGCTTTACTCTAGATAAAGAAGATTTGTATGAATATCCACCAATGATATTTGAAGATATTTACTTATGTAATAGTTTAAGCAGATGTGGCGTTATCATCGAGGATGTAGATGAATATGAGGATTCTGAGGGCAATTCGCATCTAATTACCAATGTAGGCGATTTTTTAATTTGCCCTTACGAATTTAGAACGTCATATACTCAAAATTATTTAAAATGGCGGGTTGTTACCGCAAGAATTCTGTTGATGCTTAATCTTATTCTGTCTCAAGCAGATAGTGATGCAAGATTTTATCTACTAAGTGAAGAAGGTAAAGAGGGAGATACTATTGTAGTTTTGATAAATCCACCTATGTTTAAGTTTTTTCAAGACATTAGCGAATTAGAAAATCAAGATTTACCAAAGCCTATCGAGAAATATTTTGAAAGCATCTTGTTCTAATTTGATAGCGGCGACCTCGGAAAGAAGTTGCGACGAAAAGGCAGATGAAATCCTTAACAGCAATTACTTATAGGCATTAATAAAATATATTGCTCAACGGAAGTGTAGAGGTTAGCCCTAGATACAATAGCTAAAGTATCCATAGGTATCTTAATCTTATTCTGTCTCAAGCAGATAATGATGAAAGATTTTATATACTGTTATATGTTGGTTTTTTAGTTGTTAGAAGCGATACAAACCTGAACAATGAGAGAAGAACTAATAACCACACCCAAATATGAACTTCCGTGAAGAGTTTAAACTGCTGTTACGTGCCCGCTACCCCTTGATTTATATTCCTACATACGAGGAAGAACGGGTAGAAGCAGCTATCCGGGAAGAAGCAAGCAACCAGGGTAATCGCCCGGTGTATACTTGGGATTTTGTCGATGGCTACCAGGGAAACCCCAATGATGTTGGGTTTGGGCGACGTAACCCGTTGCAAGCTTTGGAATTTATTGAAAAATTACCAGCTTCCGCACCTGCGGTAATGATTTTACGAGATTATCATCGCTTTTTAGAAGATGTGGCGATCGCCCGCAAACTCCGCAATCTGTCCAGACTTCTCAAATCGCAACCAAAAAATATTGTATTACTGTCGCCGCGCATCGCCATCCCTGATGACTTAACGGAAGTGCTGACAGTCGTCGAGTTTCCCTTACCAGCCGCCTCAGAAATTAAAACTGAGGTAGATCGCTTACTACAAAGTACTGGTAACTCCCTTTCTGGAAAAGTTTTAGATGATTTGGTGCGCTCTTGTCAAGGACTTTCGATGGAACGGATTCGCCGCGTTTTGGCAAAAGCGATCGCAACCCACGGAGAATTGCGACCAGAAGACGTAGAGCTGGTTTTGGAAGAAAAGCGCCAAACTATCCGCCAAACCCAAATCCTGGACTTCTACCCCGCCACTGAGCAAATTTCTGATATTGGCGGACTGGATAACTTGAAAGATTGGTTGATTCGGCGGGGAGGTTCATTTACAGATCGAGCGCGACAGTACGGATTACCGCACCCCCGTGGTTTAATGTTGGTGGGTATTCAGGGAACTGGTAAATCGTTAACGGCAAAAGCGATCGCTCATCACTGGCATTTACCCTTGTTACGTTTGGATGTGGGCAGATTATTTGGTGGTTTGGTGGGTGAATCAGAATCTCGCACTCGCCAAATGATTCAAGTAGCTGAAGCCCTTGCTCCCTGTATTTTATGGATTGATGAAATAGATAAAGCCTTTGCAGGGCTTGGTAGCAAAGGTGATGCCGGAACAGCCAGCCGTGTGTTTGGTACTTTTATTACCTGGCTAGCCGAAAAAAGCTCACCCGTGTTTGTCGTCGCCACCGCCAACGACATTCAAGCTTTACCGCCGGAAATGCTCCGCAAAGGGCGATTTGATGAAATTTTCTTTGTGGGTTTGCCTACTCAAGAAGAGAGAAAAGCAATTTATGATGTTCATTTATCCCGACTGCGCCCCCATAATTTGAAAAGTTATGACATCGACAGGCTAGCTTATGAAACCCCTGATTTTTCTGGGGCCGAGATTGAGCAAACTTTAATTGAAGCGATGCATATTGGATTTAGCCAAAACCGCGATTTTGCTACCGACGACATTTTAGAAGCAGCCAGTCAGATCATACCCTTAGCACGAACTGCCGTAGAGCAAATTCAGCAACTCCAAGAATGGGCTGCTGCTGGGAGAGCGCGTTTAGCATCTAAACACAATCCTTTGAGCGAACGCCTCCGGCGCACTACGTGAACCCAAAAAAATGTAGAGACGCAGGAGTGCTTACGTCTCTACAAAGATTTTGGATAACGCATATTTAATTTCACCAGATGTCTATTCAGCATAGCTACAATAATCAGTTAGTCAAAAGTCAATAATGATGAATTATTATGGACTATTGATTTTTATACTGATGGGTTATTTGCCTCTGAGTTTTCACGTCATGTGGAAAAGCCAATGGAAAACCTAACCCCCCAGCCCCCCTTCCCTTGTAGGGAAGGGGGAGAAATCAAAGCCTCTCTCCTTCTAGGGGAGAGGTTTGAAGAGGGGTTTTCCAGATCCCGTGAAAAGTCAGATTTGCTTCTCTACTCGTAACCCTTGAGAGCCAGTTAAACACCACTCTCCTCAATGGATGGGGAAAATACGCAGATAACTGGCTCACCTACACCCTTGACTCTTGATAATCAGGTTTTAATTATGTTGTCTGGCTTAACAAAGTTTATACTGGGGTTTTTCTTAGCGATCGCTGTGCTAATAGGTGGCGGTGCTGCAATTGCACTCTATTTTATGAATCGCACCGGCATAGCCCCTGCCAAACCCATTTTTTCTAATGATAGTCCTTCAGTGAAAGCCCAAGCTCCTAAAAAAACTGAGCCTGGAGAAAGTAAGCCCGCTCTTACACCTGGAACATCTACTCAATCGTCTGCAAGCCCAACCTCTACTCCTACAGAATCACCAAAGGCTACCCCATCATCCAAACCATTACCATCGGGAGCTTACCGAGGACGTGTTAGTTGGGCTGAAGGCTTGAGTTTGCGATCGCAACCAAATCAAGAAGCTGAAAAAATTGGTGGAGTTGCTTTTAATCAAAAAATTATTATTTTGTCAGAAAGCGAGGATAAAGCTTGGCAAAAGATCCGTTTGGAAGATAGCGAACAAGAAGGTTGGGTGAAAGCAGGTAATACTGAAAAAGTTGATGAACAATAGGCATTGGGCATTGGGCATTGGGCATTGGTTATTCTCCTTGTCCTCTTGTCCCCTTGTTTCCCTCATCCCCAGGACACTTACTTGTAAAGAATCATACGAAAAGTAATTCTTACATATAGTCAGTGGTATACTTTTTTATATTTATTAACTTAAAAAAGCAAGTGAAAACAGGGGTAGCTAGCTTAATCAAGCTTGCCTCAGTCTACGAGGCATCCGAAAGCATCAAGGTTGTTCCTATCGTAGTTAATTTTAATTTTTTAAATTGGAAAAAGTTATCGACTTTTGGTGCAATGCGTCTTTTGTCTGTGGCTCTGATTACGGGGCTTTTGAGTATTGCTGGAGAAGTTTTAGCACTTCAGAAAATAGGAAGTAATGGGCCTGAAGTTAGCAGTAGCCAGAGATGTTTAAAAAAGTTAGGCTATTTTAACGGCCCAGTGACAGGTAAGTTTGCTAGCTTGACTCAAAATGCTACGATCAAATTCCAGCGAGCCAATAGAATATCGGCTGATGGAGTTATAGGTGTTAGCACTCAACGAGCCTTGCAACGAGCATGTCAAAGTCGAAGTTCTAATAGAAATATCAGTGGCGCATCACGTTCGCCAGTTGGTCAATATCCTACTCTTTCTCAAGGCAAAACTGGTGCAGCCGTCACAAGATTACAACAGCGTCTACGGCAGTTAGGCTACTTTAATACTAATCCCACTGGGAATTTTGGACGAATTACTAAAGATGCTGTAATTGCATTCCAGCGAAGTTATCGCATAACTGCTAACGGGATTGTGAATCGACAAACTTGGAACGCACTAATGGGTTCTTCTCCGACTCCAGGAAGATCGAGTCTTTCCACTCAACAAGTCAGAGAACTGCAAGTGCGTTTGCGGCAGCTAGGTTATTTAAATGCTGATGCCACTGGGAATGTTGGCCCGATGACTAGAGAAGCTGTAATTGCATTCCAACGAAATAATGGATTACCTGTTGATGGCATTGCTAATGCCCAAGTTTTGGACTCAGTACGTAGAGTCTCTACAGGTAGTATTCAACAACCAGGTAGAAATTATCTCACTGTAGGCGATCGCGGAGAAAATGTCAGATTAGTTCAAGAGCGTTTAGCGCAGTTGGGTTTCTCTAATACTAATCCTGATGGACTTTTCAACGATTACACTAGACAATCTGTGATTGCATTCCAGCAATATTCTCGAATTAATTCTAGTGGAAATGTAGATTGGCAAACTTGGGAAGCATTAGGGTTGAATGGTTCAACTGGGGGCAATTACACTCAAACTAATGATTATGTATTAGCTGACACTAACCGCTATGCATTACCTCCTGCCAATGACAATGTAGTACCTGTTACTAATGGCAACACATTAGTTGCTAATAATCCTTACAGAGTAATAATTCCCATTTCCAGTAATGATACTCTGAGTAAAGTGCAACAATATATACCCAACGCTGTCGCGGAGCAATCCAATTTAGGGGATTATGTGAATGCTGGAGCATTTAGCGATCGCGCCCAAGCAGAAACGCTAACGAAAAAGCTCCGCTCGTTAGGTCTGGATGCACGGGTAAAATACAATTAACTAATTCGTAATTCGTAATTCGTAATTCGTAATTAAATTGACAAGCTCAACTGGGAACCTTCCTGAGTTTTATTCACTTCAATCCTGGCTTGGAAGGCTTCTTTGAGGTGGGGCATGTGGGTGACAGTGAGGATGCAGGCGAAATCAGAAGCGATCGCATTAATCGCCGCAATCAAGCGATCGCATCCTTCGGCATCCTGTGTACCAAAACCCTCATCCACAATCAACAGTTGCAACGCCGCCCCCGCCCGTTGCGCTAATAGTTTTGCCAAAGCCAAACGGATAGCAAAGTTAATTCTAAAGGCTTCTCCACCTGAGTAAGTTTCGTAAGCTCGTGTTCCTCTAGAATCGGCGATTAAAATATCTAAGGTGTCTATCAGTTTGGCATTTTTCTTGGTTGATTTAGCACTGCGTCCAGCTTTTTGAGTAATAAATTGTACATGAAATTGATTACCACTCAAACGCGAAAGTAGTTGATTTGTTTCGGCTTCCAGTTGTGGCAACACATTCTCAATCATCAGTGCTTGGATACCATTTTTACCAAAAGCTTGCGCTAATTCCTGATAAACCCGATATTCCTGCTTGCAAGCTTGTAATTGCTGCTGCTGTTGTTCATACTGAATTTGCAGGGTTTCCAATTGATGCGCCAGTTGTTCTAAACGCCCCAATTTGGCTATTTGCTCATCAAGTTGCCGTCTGCGGATTGCTAACTGCTGCTCTAAAGCTTGAATTTGGGCAGATGGGTTAGCTGTTGCTTGTAGTTGCCCAATAATACTTTCGATTTGGGTGCCAAGTTTTTGCCGCTCCGTTACTCTGGCGCTTCTGGATTCCTCCAACTCTTGCAACCTTGTCTGGAGTTGGGGATACTGCTGCTGGGCTGATAGCAGTTGTTGATACCGCAAATGCCAAGATTGAGCTTTCTTTGCAGCCATACGCAGATTGTTGTGCTGCTCGGAACTGTAGCCAATTTCAGTAATGTGACGCTCAAGCGCTGCGATTTGTTTAGCACATTCAGAGTCAATCCGATCTTGCTGAATTCTGACTTGTAATTGGTCAATTTGCAATTGAAGTTCTGGTTTTCGGGCTAATAGTTGCGCTTGTCTCTTAGTTGCATCTTTTATTTGCCCTTGTTTAATTTCTGCCCAGCGCCACCGCTCAACTTCGCTCCGAGCTAAGGCGTGGTCTTGTTCATTATAATTAACTTGTTGCAGATATTGGTCTAGCTGCTGGAGTTCTGCTTGTTTATCAGGAGCGTAATCACCAGCTTGGAGCGATCGCTCTAAATGCTGTTTTTCAGCAGCAATTTGTTGTAACTGTTGTTGCACATCAGTTGTCGCTTCTAACTGGGCTGCTAACTGTCCCCGGTGTTCGCGTAAACCATCGTAGCCCGCCAATTGTTGGGATATGTCGCGATATTCTTGTCTGAGTGTCTGAATTTCTTTGTCAGATACAGCCAATTGTTCCCGCACTACCCAAAACTGTCCTTGAGTATCCTCTAACTCACTTTGGGTTTTTTCCACCACGCGACTCCAGTGATGTTCGTCTAAAGGACGCTCGCATAATGGACAAAGTGCTTCAGGATTTTGCAGCATTTGCAATTTCTGCTCTAATTCTCCCAGCAGTTTTTCATAATCCCGTTGGTGAGCTTGCAAACGTTCAATAAAATGCCGCCTTTCTTGCCCTTTTTCTTGGACTCGTTGCAGATAAACCCGCTTTTTCTCCAGTTCCTCAATTTGAATTGCCACATCCATTACCGCTTGTTGCAGTTGTGGTTGGCGACTGTGCTGGCGTTGCAATTGGTTCTCAGTGCTTTGGAGTTGTTCGAGTCGTGCTACTAAACCAGCATGAGTGCGATCGAGTTGGCTTTGTAAAGTTGCTCGTTGTTGCAACAAGGGAGTCACTTGCATTTGCAATTCATCTAAACGAGCAACATGGTGACGGGCTGCGGCTAGTTGTGACAAAGCGGCTTCGACTTCACCTGATTTAGTTAAAGTTTGTTGAATATCTCGCTCTTGTTGCTGCAAAGCTTCTAGCTGCGCTTGGGCTTGTTGCAGTTGCCGTTCGATTTCGTGAATTTCTTTGGTAAGCTGTTGTTGCTTTTGTTGGCGATTTTGTTGAGCGCGAGTGTACTCTTCAAATTTGACAGCAAAAGCTTCTTCTTGAGATTGGAGACTTTGATATTGGGCGTATCCGGCTTTAATCTCAGCTTCTTGGTGTAATATTTTTTCTAAATCTGATAGCTGAGAGCCAATAGCTGATTGTTCTTGTTGGAGGCGATCGCAATCTTGGGTAAGATTTTGGTATTGCTGCTTTATAAAGCTAAGTTGTTGTTCCCAATTTTGGCGCTGGTGCTGGACAACTTGCAAACTTTGTAATTGAATATTATCAAAAGCTTGCACCTGTTGCAGTTGGTTGAGTTCGGCTTCTAACTCCACCCTTTGCGCTTGGGTAATCTGGCGTTGTTGCAGCTGAATTTTTATCGATTCCAAAGAACGCTCTAACTCTACTGCCTGGGCTTTGAACTGACGAGAAGATTCCTTTGCTCGTTCTTCTAAATCATCGTACTGATTGAGTTTCAACAACTCCGCTAAAATTTCTTTGCGTTCTGTGGGACGCTTGAGCATGAATTCATCTGCGCGACCTTGACGTAAGTAGGCAGAATTAATAAATGTATCATAATCAAGCTTGATGTGTTCTAAAATCAAATCTTGGGTTGCTCTTACCCCTTTGCAAGTGAGTGAGCGAAACCCAGATGGTATTTCTATTTGAAATTCGAGGACACTAGTACCTCCCCGAATTCGGGTACGAATCACCCGATATTTTTGCTGGTTACTTTTGAAAGTAAAATCAACCCGAACTTCTTTCGCACCAGAATAGATGACATCATCTTCAGCAGTGGCGCGGCTTTCACCCCAAATTGCCCAAGTGATTGCTTCTAAAAGGGAGGATTTACCCGCACCATTGGAACCACAAATACAAGCCGTATGCAAACCGCCAAAATCTAAAGTTGCATCACGGTAACTAAGAAAGTTTTTGAGGATAAGTTGTACTGGGATCATTCACGCTATAGCGCCATATCTACTTTTAATAAATAACAGTACAGATGCACTGTTTGTTAGTTTAGCTATCTAGATATCAGGTTTCTAGTCTTGAAGACATCAATTTTACAAAAATTTACAATACTATCAGTCAATTTTTCTTATTGCATGAAAAAGTTTTACTGTCTTCGGAGAAAAATGAAACTTTCCAGGAGACTTTTCGTTATTTTTTTCTATTGTCTGAGGAGAAAACATTCTTATTTGATTTGTGAGAATTGAAAGTGACAGATCCCTGACTTATCAAAGAAGTCGGGGATCTTGTCTCTTACGAATTATTTAGGATTGCGATAGTCGCCAAGAGAGAATTTGTCATAGGCTAATTGCGATCGCGATCGTTTGACCTTAACCGAGGTATCAACAATTCAATGTATGTACCGATAGTAAATTTGGTTAAATCTAGAAATTGAGAGCGACTCTTCTCGTCAATAACTGCAAGTGTGAGAGAACCAATCACCGTAATCAGCATTACACTAGCTAACACTTCATCCCTGAAAGAAAATTTCTTGGATAACATTGAAGCACCCCAAATCGTTTGAATCACTATATTCCTAGCTTTACAGTCGAGTGGTTGTTGTAGGCTTAAATACAGGCTTGTTATATGAATGACTTGTGTATGCGATGAGTATGAATAGCCAATTTGGCAGTTAGAATCAGCAAACGTGTAGTGGTTAGGTTATGTCGGGGCGATCGCTTTCCTGTTCTCCAGAAGGTATCCAAAAAGCAAAAAAAGCTTTAATTCGTTATTCTTTAACTCAAAAAGCATTAGCTCAAGAGTTAGAAGTAACTCGCCAGCCGATCGGAAAGTTCTTTACAGGTAAACCTGTTGACCGCAATCTCTTTGTCCAGATTTGTGACAGGCTAGACCTAGAGTGGGAAGAAATAGTTGCTGAACCAGCCAGTGAACCAGAGGTAAATCAAGATAACAGCATTGATATTGATGCGATCGTGCAAGAGGTACGCAAAAAGATAAAACCCAGTATTCAAGAACGTTGTGGCACAATGCGGGTGTTAGATATGACTCAACCCATCGGCTTGAATGATATTTACACTAGCGTTAACATCCTGGAAAAAATTATTGGGCGACAACGGTTAGGAATTGATGAATTATTGCAACAGTATAGTAGCGAAGATTTTGACCGCTTTGAACTGGGCAAAATTACTCAAAAACGAGTGCCAGGACTAGAGGCAGTAGAAAAATATCCTAAGTTGATGATTTTGGGTAAGCCAGGGGCAGGAAAAACTACGTTTTTGAAGTATTTAGCGATTCAGTGTATTGGAGGTAAGTTTCAGGCTGAACGCGTACCAATTTTTGTCACCCTTAAAGATTTTGCTGAAGCTGCTAATAAACCAAGTTTACTGGAATACATCAGTCAGCAATTCTCCAATTGGAGGGGAGTCGGGGCAAGACAAACTGTGTCTCTAAAAAATGAGCTGTTAAAACACGGTAAGGCATTAGTTTTACTTGATGGCTTGGATGAAGTTAGAGAAGAAGATAATAGCCACGTCTTCAAAGAGATTAAAGAATTTTCTGACGATTTCCAAAACAATCACTTTGTCATAAGCTGCCGAATTGCAGCACAGGAATATACCTTTGAGAAGTTCACGGAGGTAGAAGTTGCTGATTTTGACGATGAACAAATTGCTACGTTTGCAACTAACTGGTTTAAGGATAAACTTGTCAAGCCAGAAATTTTTATTAAACGTCTCGAAGAGAATAACCGCATTAAACAACTTGCTGCAAGTCCATTGCTATTGACGCTCCTATGTTTAGCATTTGAAGAGTCAGGGGATTTTCCAGCAAATCGTTCTGAGTTATACAAAGAAGGATTAGATGCACTACTGAAAAAGTGGGATGCTAAACGCGGAATTCAACGTTACCAAATTTACAAAAAGCTATCGGTTCAACGGAAAGAAGACTTACTTAGTAAAATTGCTCTAACTACGTTTGAGCGGAGTGATTATTTCTTCAAGCAGAAAGCAGCAGAGCAATACATCACAGAATACATACGCAATTTACCAGATGCCAATAATGACCCAGAAATATTGCAACTAGAAAGTGAGGTAGTTCTGCGTTCAATTGAAGCCCAACATGGACTATTAGTAGAACGGGCAAAAGGGATTTACTCATTTTCCCATTTAACATTTCATGAATATTTTACTGCTCGAGAAATTGTGATTGTCCAACAATCATCAGAGGAGGCATTGCAAAATCTAGTCAACCACGTAATGGAAAAACCTTGGCAGGAAGTATTTTTGTTAGGGGTTGGGATGTCGCCAAGTGCAGATATTTTGTTGAAGTTGATGAAAAAGAACATTGATGCGATTGTAGTTGACGATGATAAGTTGCAACAGTTTTTGCAATGGGTGAATCAAAGATCCCTTTCAGTTCAACTTCAATGCAAGCCAGCAGCTATTCGTGCTTTTTACTTTGAATATGACTGTGAGCTTGATAGTTTCCGTATCCTTTCTCGTACCCTTGAACTTGACTTTGAAGTTAATCATGAACTAGCTCTTACCCTTGCGTGTGATGTTGACGAGCAGTTTACCCTTACCTTTGCTGATGAGTATGAGTTTAATCTTTTCCTTACCCTTGCCATTGATCTAGCACGTATATTGTTTGTCCTTACGCTTGAGCCTAAAATGCAACAAGCACTCCAACAACTGAAAGCTCAACTACCTTATGTAGATGGTGGCATAGAAATATTTAAGCAATGGTGGAAAATCAAGGGGAAGTCTTGGATTAAGCAATTGAGAGCGGTGATGATTAAGTATCGTAATATTGGCCATGATTGGCAGTTCAGCCAATACCAGAAAGAATTACTAAGGCAGTATTATGATTCCAATACGTTACTAGTAGAATGCTTAAATAGCGATTGTTATGTCAGCCGTGAAGTGCGACAGGAAATAGAAGATACTTTGCTATTACCGATCGCAGAGATTAAACAGCGCCAACAGCAATCATACATACCCATATAATAAATAGTGAATTATTCGTTAAAAAAGCGAAAATATTTCACAAATATTCGCAAATAAATCTAGAATGGAAGCAAGAGTTCACAGTCAACCCATTCGCCTCTATTCAATGGCTTAGATATGTGGACATGAGTAATAAAACAGCATTTTGGAACAAAATGATACTCATTTACGTCGTGTAAACCTTAACCTTGGATTTTAGTAACGCACATTAGCAGAATACAAATTCTGACAAGCGATGTCTATGACGGTTTACGTCTGTGCGATCGCAAAAACTTCCCATCATAATAAGTACTTGTATACGCCTACAGACAGGTTCAAAAACAGTCAGAAACAAACTCAGTGAATCCTCGTCATTAAATACATCACATACACAAAGGACAACCCTCTTATGACTCGCCTACATCAATGGAAATCTGGAACTGCTGCACTTATGGCAATGGCCGTTACTGCAACCGTCATTAGCCCCCTATTGAGCTTGGCTCCTGCTAATGCTCAATACAACATTGGGCAAAACAGAAATGGGCAATACGGAAATGTGACCATTCCTTCTGGAGTTAACCTTCCTGTAACCTACGAAAAAGAGACAATTACTATTGCTCCAGGAGAAAGTAAATCTCTAACCTTGAGAATAGCCAACGACATTATCGACAGAAATAGAAATGTCTTAATTCCTGCTGGTACTAAAGTAAATGGACGGCTAGAATCTGTTGACTTAGATAGTTATTCTAGAGATACAAGAAATGATGATAACCAAGGAAAAGGCGTGCGGTTTGTCGCTCAAGAATTAGAATTTTCTAACGGTCAACGTCAGTCGATTAATGCAACTTCTCGGACATACACCACAACTCAAAGAGTATCACAGAAGCCCAACACTACTCAGGTTTTAACTGACGCAGCTATTGGTGGAGGTGCTGGTCTTTTAGGTTCATTAATTACTGGTAATCGCAAAATTGACGATTTAAAACCTGTTATTGGTGCGGCTGCGGGTGCAGGTGCGAGTGTGCTGTTGCGGAAAAAAGAAGGAAATGCCTTTGTCCTTAGACCTGAACAGGATTTAAGGCTTACATTGAATTCTAACTTGAATTTAGTACCACAATCTCGCTACTAGATTTAACTTCATTCAAGTTGTGAATTTAATCCTCCCTGATATGCGATCGCCACTTTAACTAGAGTGTGCGATCGCCTTTATTTTTAACCTTAAAAAATTCTCTTGAACAGCAACTATTTCACCTCTGTATCGTCTCGATCGATATCGATATTTATTGTAATACTTGTTTAAAAATTAGCTCTATTGTCTTCTGTATCTAAAAGAGTATTCAAAATTATGGAATATCCTGATACTTTTATTAAGTAGTAGCGATCGAGGAGCTTTTTCTTGTGGTAATTCAAGGTTTGAATTTAAGCACATATCTTGCAATTCCTGTAGTATTAAGTCTTTTGGTTCCGGGAGACAATATAAAAGTATCTTCAGTTGAAAACGCCAGTCAGGTATCCACTAACAAGGAAGTGAGTCTATCTAGCGGTGAGCTAATCAGCGCTAATTCAACACCGAAAACATACTATGTTAGTGGTAGTGGAAACGACAATAATAGCGGACTTTCTACTTCATCTGCCTTTAAAACAATTCAAAAGGCAGCAGACCTTACGAACCCTGGCGATACAGTATTGATTATGAACGGAGTATACACAAATACAGGCAAAGCTGGGAGTGTAGTAAATATTATACGTTCTGGAACTGCAAATGCATGGATTAGGTATAAAGCATATCCTGGGCATTTCCCAAAAATTCAGCACAATACATGGAATGGGATCACGATTTCAAATAAAGCTTCATATATCGAGGTCAACGGGCTAGAGGTTATGGGAAACAATGCCAATATAACCCTTGATTACGCGATGAGTCAGAAGACTAACAAACAAAACCCACTGACGAATGGAAACTGTATCAACATTGATGGTCGAACCAATGGTCATGTTCATCACATCCGTATTTTGAACAACAAAGTGCATGATTGTGGAGGAGCAGGTATTTC
The DNA here is from genome assembly GCF_034530995.1 of Nostoc sp. DedQUE04. NCBI lineage: Bacteria > Bacillati > Cyanobacteriota > Cyanophyceae > Nostocales > Nostocaceae > Nostoc > Nostoc sp. DedQUE04. The sequence continues at coordinate 37,730 of NZ_JAVRCA010000015.1, forward strand.
AGCAATTCAAGCAGACTATGTGACAATAGATAATAATGTGGTATTTAATAATGCCTGGTACAGCGTTTATGGTTGCAGTGGCATTTCAATGTTGAATAATTGGAATTCTGATAACAACCAGGGATACAAGATGTTTGTTACCAACAACAAGACCTACAACAATCGTATGTACATCCCTTGGATTGCAGTTGGAAAGATTACAGACGGTAATGGCATTATTATCGATAGTACAAGAAATCAAGACAACTCAAAATTGGGTGTATATAAAGGACGTACTTTAGTTAAAAACAATCTTGCATTTAACAATGGTGGCTCAGGGATTCATGCATTTTTTAGCGACCATGTTGATATTGTAAATAACACAGCTTTTTTAAATAATCAGAGTCCAGAAATTAATGGGGGGCAAATATTTGCTCATACCTCATCCGATGTCAGAATTCTCAGGAACATTCTCTATGCTTTTCCTGACAAAAATATTAATAACAACACTAAAAACAAAAACGTTGTTTATGATTATAATATCTATCTCAATAGCTCTAAGATAACTGCTAAGGGGCCTCACGATATTGTTGCAGACTCAGAGTTTTTAAGTAAGCATCCCACTCTCGAAAAAATCTCTGACGATTGGAAATCACTAGAGAAACAAAATCCGCCAACGCGGACTGTTATACAGGCTAATTCAGCAGGTTTTGTTTGCGATCCAGTGAATTATCCTTTGCAAGGCAAACAGATCGTAGTGGGATGCTCCTCGCTATCTTCAACTCAAACTGCTTTTTCTGATGTTTCATCTAACTATTGGGCGGCACAATTTATTCAACAATTGTCTGGGCAAGGTGTAATTGCCGGATTTCCCGATGGTAGTTTCCGCCCAGAAGAACCAGTGACACGCGCTCAATTTGCCGCGATGATCGACAAAGCTTTCCCAAAAGCCCAGCAACGGCAGGCAATCAATTTTACTGATGTGCCTAGCAACTATTGGGCATCCAGTGCGATTGGGCAAGCTTATACTATTGGTTTCTTATCTGGTTATCCTGGAAATCGCTTTGAACCTAATCAAGCTATTCCCCGCGAACAGGTTTTAGTTTCCCTCGCTAATGGTTTGAAATATAGTCCTAGTGGCAATACCGAAAGCACTTTGAAATACTTCAACGATGCCTCTAACATCACTAGCTATGCCCGTAGCCCGATCGCAGCAGCAGCCCAAAAGCAAATTGTGGTGAACTATCCAAATGTAAAGTTACTAAATCCAACTGCAACAGCTACTCGCGCCCAGGTAGCAGCTTTTATCTACCAAGCATTGGTTAGTTCTAATCAAGCCTCAGCAATTAACTCGCCTTATGTTGTGTTAAGACTTAGCAATTAACTCGCCCTATACAATAATTGTCGGGTCTACTACTTCAACACCTGTATCAGTCACAATTAGAATCTGTTGATTTAGATAGTTATTTAATAGGCGATCGCTACTTTAACTAGAGTGTGCGATCGCCTTTACTTTTAACCATAAAATTTTCTACTCAACAGCAACTATTCTTTCTCTAGATCGTCTCACTCCGTATCTATATTTTTGGAAATCTGCTAATAGAGAATAGTGTGATGATATTACTTCTATTAGCTAGTTCGTTTGGCATAGATGTCTTAATGAATTTAATGATGACTGCATGACTAAAGTAATGGTTTTGACAAAAAGCAGAAAAATTAGGAACCTTGTACTTTAGTAAATGTCTAACTAATTAACAGTAAAAAAAATAATAAAACTGGAGCAAAAAAATAATGTTTAACTTAAATCGTTGGCAATCTAGAACAGCTGCACTCATGGCTTTGAGCGTCACAGTCGGTACTGTAGCGCCTTTCATTACAGCTTCACCATCTTTAGCTCAAACGACTTTTTCTGATGTTTCATCTAATTATTGGGCAGCACAATTTATTCAACAATTGTCACAGCGAGGTGTAATTGCCGGATTTCCTGATGGTAGTTTCCGCCCTGAAGAACCGGTGACACGCGCTCAATTTGCCGCGATGGTTAACAAAGCTTTCCAAAAAGCACAGCAACGGCCAGCAATCAATTTTGCTGATGTACCTAGCAACTATTGGGCATCTAGCGCAATTGAACAAGCTTATACCATTGGTTTCTTATCTGGTTATCCCGGTAATCGCTTTGAACCTAATCAAGCTATTCCCCGCGAACAGGTTTTAGTTTCCCTTGCTAACGGTTTGGAATATACTCCTAGCGGTAATACCGAAAGCACTCTGCAATACTTCAACGATGCCTCTAACATCGCTAGCTATGCCCGTAGCCCGATCGCCGCAGCAACTGAAAGGAAAATTGTGGTGAACTATCCGAATGTGAACTTCCTGAATCCAACTGCAACCGCTACTCGCGCCCAGGTAGCAGCTTTTATCTATCAAGCATTGGTTAGTTCTAATCAAGCCTCAGCAATTAACTCACCTTATGTTGTGGCTGTCGGATCTACTACCCCAACACCTACATCAGTGACAATTGCCCAAGGGACTACTATTCCTGTGAAGTATGACAAGGCAGAAAAAATTCTCGTTACAAAGGATGAAACATCGCCCTTGACATTGACAGTATCTCAAAATGTGGTGACGCAAGACGGAGCTGTAGTGATTCCTGCTGGTAGTCAAGTTGTTGGTCAACTCAAACCTGCTACAGGCGGTTCTCAATTCGTTGCCGAGAAACTAGTTTTGACCAATGGTCAAGAGTATCAACTTAACGCTAGTTCTGAAGTGATTACCAAAACTGAAACCGTCAAGAAGGGTACTAGTGTTGGTTCAATTATCAAGAATACTGTATTGGGCGCAGGTGCGGCAACTGCGGTATCTGCTGTCACAGGCGATCGCGCCATTGCCACAGAAGAAGTCTTGGGTGGTGCTGGTATCGGTGCGTTGGTTGGTCTGTTCTTCGGCAAGAATAGTGTTGACTTAATCGCCATTGACCCAAATACCGATTTACAAATGACTATCAATCAAAACTTATTGGTTTCATTAAGATAGTCATTAATACATCTAAAGCCGAATTGTAAGAATAGCGTAAATACTAATATATTTAGTATTTACGCTAGTTTTTTATCAAACTAAAATCTTTTAGAAAATTGCTGAAACTAAATTTAAGTTAAGCAAATTTTTTACGCCGTTTTTTATTAGCGTAAGCTTGTACCATTAATTACGAATTACGAATTACGAATTACGAATTAGTAATTATTCGGTCAAGCCGTTCGTAACCGTTCGATGTCTCGCATCGGTGGCGCACCGAATAGGCGGGAATATTCCCGGCTGAACTGTGAGGGACTTTCGTACCCGACCTGATAAGCAGCAGAGGTTGCATCACAATCTTCCGTCAGCATCAGGCGACGAGCTTCCAACAGTCTTAACTGCTTTTGATATTGAAGTGGACTCATTGAGGTCACTTGCTTGAAGTGCTGATGAAACGACGAAGTAGACATTCTTACCTGCTTTGCTAAGTCCTCGACTCGCATCGGCTGAGTAAACTTAGACTTAATCCGTTTAATCGCTTCAGCAATTCGCTGCATACTGCTGCCAGATGTAGCAATTTGACGCACGGCTTCACTTTGTTCCCCCATCAGCAGACGGTAGTAGAGTTCCCGAATCATCATCGGTGCCAGCATAGGAATATCCTGTGGCGTATCTAAGAGCTTAGTGAGGCGAAGGGCACAGTCAAGCAACGTGGGATCGGCGTTGCTCACAAATAAGCCTCGGACGGAGTTCTCTTTCTTCGCTGAACTAAAATTCATTTGAGCAGCCATTTCACAAAGTTGCATTGGGTCTAGGGTCAGCTTTAATCCCAAATACGGCCGATCGCTTGTCGCCTCAACGATACACCCACCGATGGGGAGATCGACTGAGACAACAAGACATTGCCCGATCTCATAGGGATACGTTTCCTCTCCCAGCACTATGTTTTTCTTGCCTTGAACGAGAATGGCCAGACGCGGTTCATAATCCTGGTAGATGATGGCAGATGACGCATTCGATCGCGAAAAGCTCAATGGTGCGATCGCAGTTGGATAGACAAGGTTGTTATTGGGTTCGGTGTGCCGCTCCACTAATGCCGCCAGCGCTTCGCATCGATCTGCAACTACCTCAGAATTGGGGATAACGAAAGTCATGGTAAAGCCTCGACTCATTCAATGCCCTACACGATTATAGAATGTCTTCAAGCAATCCATGCTGGAGAATTAGGCAAGGATCGAAGAGTTTTAGGCATTGGAAACTCTGAATCGAATTCGTAGGATGAAAGCATCTCAAGCAAGACCTTAAAGAGTCCGAACAACGATGCCGCATTTGTTTCCTGAAATTAAAAACTTCTTGGAGGAAATGGCAATCCGTCCAAACAAACTTTGAAAAGTTTTACGCCTTTGAACTCTTCAATAACAACTGAAGCAATAAGCAGGAGAACCTATTTATGCAAAATACTCCGCAACAAATGAAAGCAATGGCTGTGGACGAGTTCGGTCATGCTGACAAGCTGACTTTGCACACCTTACCCGTGCCTATGGTAAATGCAGGCGAAGTTTTGATTCGCATCGAGATTGCCGGAGTTGGCATCTGGGACGCAATGGAGCGTGAAGGCGATCTGGTGTATAACGAAGTCCACTTTCCGCGCGTGCTGGGTGGCGAATGTGCAGGCACGATTGTTGCCATTGGCGACGGCGTTGAGCGTTTTGCTGTTGGCGATCGCGTTTACGCCCAGAGCTTCATGAATGACAAGGGCGGTAGCTATGCCCAATACGTCGTTGTATCTGAAAAAACGGTCGCGTCGATACCCGATGGTCTCGATATGCTGATGGCAGGCGGGCTACCCATTGCTGGTATCACAGCGCTAAACAATTTGCTGGCACTGGGGATAGGCAGCGAAACCAAATTAATGCTGTGGGGCGCGAGCGGCGGTGTCGGTCACGTGGCGCTGCAACTGGCTAAACGTATGGGGGCACACGTTTTCGCGATCGCATCTGGTGCAGACGGCGTAGAACTGTGTAAGCAATTGGGTGCCGACGAAGCGGTAGATGGACGCGCCGACGACGTTGCCCAACGCGCCCGCGCTTTTGCCCCCGATGGTTTCGATGCAGCGCTGGTGCTGGTGGGCGGCGATACAGTTCAATCTACGCTGAGTTTGGTGCGCCAGGGTGGGATCGTCTCCTTTCCTAACGGCGTGATGCCCGAACCCAAAGCGCCCGACGGTGTGGAACTCAAGAAGGCAAATGGCTTCGCCGACCCGATGTTGTTAGACGAACTTAACCGATTGATCGGTATCGGTGAGTTTCAAGTTCACATCGCGCAGACATTTGCGCTGTCAGAGGCGGCACAGGCGCAGGATGCGATGAAACAGCACTATCTGGGTAAAATCGTGTTGCGCGTGAGCGGCGAATAAGCGCTGATTGAATTTTCAGTTTTGACAACAACTTTACTCTCAACAAATTTTGACATCTTTGCAGGAAAAATACCTATGAATCTCACGGACAACACCATCCTCATCACTGGCGGCACAAGCGGCATCGGTCGTGGGCTTGCCGAGGCTTTCTATCAACGCGGTAATCAAGTGATCGTCGCAGGTCGCCGTCAACATCTTCTCGACGAAATCACCGCCGCTCACTCCGGTATGCACGGGATTCAACTTGACGTTCAAGATCCGGCGGACATCGAAGCCTTTGCGTCCCGCATTCGAGAGCAGTTCCCTAAACTCAATGTTCTAATCAACAATGCCGGAATTGCTAAGACGGAAGACCTCACCTCAGATCCGATCGATTTCTTTGCGATCCAGTCTATGATTCAGACTAATATTGTCGGTGTACTTCACCTCACGGCGGCACTCCTCCCGACTCTCAAACAGCAACCGCATTCAACAATCATCACCACTACCTCTGGCTTGGCTTTCGTTCCCATCAGTCCATATCCGACTTATTGCGCGAGCAAGGCTTTTCTACACTCTTGGTTGCAGTCGCTTCGCGTTCAGCTTCAAGAAACCTCCGTGGAGGTTCTTGAACTTGCCCCACCCTATGTACAGACGGAACTTGGCGGGGCTAGTCAGGCGACCGATCCTGCCGCAATGCCACTGGCTGACTTTATTGCTGAAGTGATGCAGATTCTCAGCACTCCCAACCCGCCCCACGGCGAAATCCTTGTTAATCGTGTCAAAGCACTACGATTTGCTGAAAGGAACGGTGAGTATGAGCAAATATTCGCAAGCCGCAACGAACAATGACAAGCGATAGGAATCTATCGATCGCCAGGAGAGGGCTGCGATCGCACGCAGCGAGATCAATGAGAAATGGACTCTACAAAATTGCTTTCATTAAATCACTAAAAAATTCTTGGAGAAAGTAGCAATATGTCTGAGCAAACGAACCTTGGTGGGAATTTTACGCTGCCGAACACTTCAATAACAGTGAAGCGCATAGGTTATGGTGCCATGCAACTCGCGGGCCCGAATGTAATGGGTGCGCCGCGAGATGTGGATGCAGCCGTTGCTGTTTTGCGCGAAGCGATCGCACTTGGCATTAATCATATCGATACCAGCGACTTCTATGGGCCTCACATCACGAATCAAATTATCCGACAAGCACTGCATCCCTATCCGGAAGATTTAGCGATCGTCACTAAGGTGGGAGCGCGTCGTCCTGAAGATGGATCGTGGGTTCCCGCGATGTCGCCGCAGGAACTAACCGAAGCGATTCACGACAACCTGCGTAACCTCGGACTTGATGCGATCGATGTTGTCAATCTCCGCTTGATGGGTGACGTTCATGGGCCATCGGAGGGTTCTCTTGCAGAGCCGCTAACGACCTTAGCCGAACTTAAGGAGCAGGGATTAATTCGTCACCTCGGTTTGAGCAATGTCACACCTACGCAGTTGGCAGAGGCGCAAACGATCGCAGAAATCGTCTGCGTGCAGAATCAGTACAACGTAGCGCACCGAGAAGATGACGCTTTCATTGACGACCTCGCAAAGCAGGGAATTGCTTATGTGCCGTTCTTCCCGCTGGGTGGGTTCAATCCGTTGCAATCGTCAGCCCTCGATGCTGTCGCAGCATCACTTGGAGCTACACCGATGCAGGTCGCCTTGGCATGGCTGCTTCAGAGATCGCCGAACATCCTGTTAATTCCCGGAACGTCATCCATTAGTCATCTGCACGAAAACACCAAAGCGGCAGACCTGCAACTTTCACCGCAAACGATCGCACATCTCGACGCGATCGCTACAACTGCGGTTCAGTGAAAACATTATTGTCCAAGGCTAAAAACTAATTCTCAACTTCCGGCAACCAAATAATAAATGTAGTTCCTGGCGCATTGGGTGAAGTGAATTTAGAGTTGATTGCAGGGCTGAAAACCTCAATTTCACCCTGCATTTGCTCTATTAATTGTTTAGCGATCGCTAACCCCAAACCTGTACCTGGGATTTCTGTTTGCGCTTGTACTCCGCGATAATGCCGTTCTCCAAGATGTTTTAAATCTTGGGGTGGAATGCCGGGCCCGTTATCACTAATAACTATTCCCTGAAAATTAGCTTTTTCTTGCCCCGCCTGAATCAAAATTTTGCCACCAGTGGGAGTGTATTTCAAAGCATTATCAATAATATTAGTTAACACCTCTCGTAATGCTTTGACATTGGCACGTACTAGGGATGAATTCTCTTGAATTTCAGTTATTAGTTTTAGCTTTCGCTCTTGGGCGATCGCTTTGGCTGATATTAATAATGGTTCTAATATATCTGCTAGGGAGCAGTCAACTGCTTTATCTCCCGTTCCTGGTAATAATAACGGAGGTTTAGCATCTTTTTGGATAGTTGCTTCTACAAATACTTCTTCAGGGAGATGTAGTGGTGCTAAATCTGCCTCTGTCAAATCAATTACTTGATCGAATTGTTGCAGCAATTCTTGGAGGCGATCGCTTTCTCTGACAATACTATTTGCCACATCCCGGTTAGCATCTGTTGGTCGTAGTCGTTTCAATAGGAGTTTGCCAAAAGTCCGTAACGCCGTTAATGGGTTACGAAACTGATGCAACAAATTATCCAGCAAATCTCGCTGTTTTTCTTGGAGAATTTGTTGCTCGCGCAACTGTTGCTCAAACCATGCTCGCCGCTGATCTAAAATACAAGCGATCGCTAATGTTTGGGCTATCCGTTGAATCTGACTTTGTTCGTGTTCATTCCATACCCGATCTTTCCTACCTGTCACTAATAACCCCATCATCACACCCTCATAAATCAAAGGTAAAACAATTTGGTTGCCACTAAGTAGGTATTCCTCTTTGAGATCGGGTTGAGACGTATCTGGTATCTCAGACTCCCGTGACGAAGTTGGAGATTCTGAACCTGCTGTCAATAACCTTCCCTGTTGATTGGGTAATATAAACGCCTTTCCAAGTTGAAGTTGCTTGTATGCCGTCGCTTCAATAGTTTCCTCTCCTGGCAGCAATAATGCTGTTTCCGGGTAAATCACCACAGGAATCAGTTTGGCATCGCCAGAAGGAGTATCTACCAATTCTTGTGTTAAGTACACAATACTTAAAGTTGCTCCTAGCCCTTGGGTTAGTAGCGCTATTTGCTCTCGACACAAAGCAAGAAAATCAGAACTGGCAGACATTAACATTTTTTAGCTTTTGCTCAAGATTATAGATTTTGAGGCATGATGTAAGAGAGGATACTTAATTTTTACCTCACTCATTTCATCAAGCTTAACTAAAATCTTCAAAAGAGATGGTTTGTACTAAGGAATTATATTCTTAGGTGATTTTATTTTCTTGATGTTTCAAAGATATTAACTTTCTTATATTAAAAGGTTAAAAACTATTGATATTCTGAACTAGAACCTATATAATGACGACGGATTTTGTAGCTATCACTACAATCTATAGCTTGAAAGAGGAGGACAGTATATTGGCAAGGAGACGCAAAAGGAAGAGTCGTCGTCGTCAGGAAGGACGGCGTATTTTGGAACACGTGCCTCAATATAGCATCGAAAGTGGCGAAGAAAAGCCAGTAACAGCAGCGAGAAGATTCATTCAAGCTGAAGGGATTTTGCCACCAGCGTTGCTACTTGTAAAGCGAAATGAACACACTACAGATCGTTATTTCTGGGCAGAAAAGGGACTGTTTGGTGCTCAATACGTAGAGGAAAACCATTTCTTGTTTCCTAGTTTGAGGGTGTTGGAACCTTCACCAGGTCAAGAACCTCTTGCTTTAGCTAGTCGTTGAACCATAGATGGTCATCTTGGGCATTGAATGTGGCTCCTGACTATTATTAACTGGCAAAATTGCTAAGTTTATGCAAAATTTAATTTTTTTTTAGTTTGTAGCTGATTTGCCAGGAAATCTAGTCCAGGTAGTTGGAAAGTGAAGCTGTTTCAAACCATGCTAGATTGCATGGATTGATACTAATTTGATGATGCAAAAGGGAGTGGGTATAGAGCCAAGCGCGTCTAAAAAGAAGAGTGAAGTTGCGCTCTTATGCCGTAGATGGTTAAAGCTTGCTCTGTCAATGAATTTAAGTTAATGAATTTAAATTTTTTCCCCACGACCAAAGTCGTGGGGAAAACTGACAAAGCAGCAGTCTTGATTTTCTCCTGACTACTTTCCATTGCCTGCATAGTAGGTTAGGTCAGAAGTCTGCATATCATAGTTAAGAGATGGTCGCAACAATCAACAATTATTTCCCAGGCTTGAGCTGTAGAGTCCTCTGCAACTCGCTGAGTTCATCTCGATGGGCAACTACAGCAATCTTACTTGAGGAGGTTTGTTCGCTCTGAGTTGTTTCTACTTTGAGCGATACCTTCTCAAGTCTTCCAGATTTTTTCCAATAAAATAGACCACTTAAAGGCGACAGCAGTACCATCGCCAGAACAAGGGTACTCAGGCTAGGAAAAAGCAGGGATGTCACCAGAGATAGACAAACAATGCCAGTCGCTGCTAGGAAAGTTAGAAATATGGCTAAGAACCAGCTGGGACGAACATTACCTTCAAAAATTACCTGATTTTGTTCTCGGTCTACCGTTGCCACTCGGTAAGACCGCGATCGAAAATACTCTTTTAATTGAGACATTAAAACAGCTTCATCTTGCTCAGATACTAGGTGGGCTATTTCTGTGCGGTCTTTAGTCGAGGCACGAATAAAGAAAAACAGCCCAACCGATAACAACAAGGTTAGCAGGAAGGTAGATGGCAGAATAGCAGTATCCATAACTAATTGTTAGTGTTTGACTGGAGGAGACTTATTCATTATCAATGATTCGTTACTTTTTCCTCCCGTTGATGTAGTCAAGCCATTGAAAAGCTAAATCCTGAGCTTGAACTTGCCATTCAGGAGAAACTTGGTACATCCGCCTGGGGCGCCCCCGTCCTTCGAGTTTCTTCCAATATCCAGTGATTGCCTTTTGGTCTTCTAGAAATTTGATTGCACTATAAAGTACGGTATCTGAAAGCCGATAGACGGGATACTCAGTTTCTAATTGCTCAATCAACTCGGTTCCGTAGGATTCACCTTGTAATAAAACAGACAGTATGTAACAAACTGCTAGTTCTTGACAAAGGTAAGTTGGCGGAGGATTCTCAAAAAATTGATATATATCCTCAAGTTTCATGGTTAGTGAATGGCTAAAAAAAATGCCTTAGGGTAAAGTCTACAATCCTTGTAGCTAGTATACAGTGCTACTACTACGCGAGTAATACATATAAAGCTACTTAGACTAGATATCTATTGCGTAAACATCAAACAATTACCCACGCCTGTGAAGTTGTGGGGCGAGTTTGCGAGTTTTAGGGGCACAAAACAATGTACCCCCACTCAAGCTCGATACGGTGTGGTGAGGAGCGAACAGACAGTGAGAGACTCAGTATCTTGGTGTTAACTGATGCCGAGCTGCTTAAGCAATAAAATGCCATCGAAGAAATTTTACAGGTAAAATGCTATTTTGTCTGTAAAGCTTAATAAACACTTTGTTTTACAGTGATTTTCCCAATGCAAATTCTAAAATCTTAAGCTAAGGGATATATCTGAGATCGAACTGCTACGTCGGTAGACATACTTAAACAGTAACCATTTCTGATTTCCTCGATCGCAGAATTTCTTGTCTTATTTGACAAGTGTGATAGTAAATTTATCAAAGAAGGCGCTAAACTCCCTTCGTCCTCTCCTCTTCGCCTTCCTTTATCAAGCACCCAGCATATTAGCGATCGCTATGTCACAAACTCCCGATGCCCCATCATCTTCCTCAACTCTTAGGGCAATTGCCCAAACTTTTCGCCTTACAGGTTGGATTAGCTTCTGGATTCAGCTAGTACTAGGCGTTGTTTCTAGCATAATTGTGCTGCTGTTCGCCATCTTTAATCAAAGAACTGGCAGTCCTAGTAATAATCCTGGGACTGGCTTTGGCGTATTTTTAGCAATTTGTGGACTGGTTGTTTTAGGTGGGGGGATTTATTTAGCTTACCGTTACACGAGAATTGGCAAGCAATTGGAATCCTCCAATCCCAGCAACCGCCCTCGGAAAAGCGAGACTGTGCAAGTATTACGCTTAGGTGTGTGGGTGAATTTAGGAGGAACGCTAGTGACTCTTTTGGGAGCGCAAGCGATCGTTGGAACACTGGTAGCACGATCCATATCTCCGCAAGCGATAACTACCCAATTTTTTGACCCTACCCGGATTATTAGCGGTCTAGATATGCTTGTAGTACAGGCAAACACCAACACTGTCTCAGCCCACTTTGCAGGGCTGGTGGCGTCACTTTGGTTACTCAATCGCATTAACCGACCGTAGAAAAGGGAGTCAGAAGAAAAGGTAATAGTCAAAAATCAGCAATTCTTTTGACTTCTTTTCTCCTCTTTTTCAAAAGTTGTATGGCAATAATTCAAATATGTTGATTGTACTTTTCCGAAATTATTAAATTACTGTGTGAAGAATAATACCAGTTTCTTACGTTAGCACCCATCTAAAGAGTGATATTAGAACCGTTATCAAGGTGAATTAATTTTTATTGAAGGTCTGACACTATGGAAAAACTAGAAATATGGAAGTTTGGTATACAAGTACTTTTTAGCACATTGATGATTGGATTATGTAGTTCCCTAATCTTTCTGGAACGCGATAATAGCCAAAACCAGGCAGTTTACTGGAGTGGTTTATCAGGCGTACTTGCCTACTGGCTAGCCTCACCTGCAAACACTCAGGAATCTAGAAAATCAGAATAATACTAAATTTAAATGGTTGCTTTTCTGCTCACACAAAGCCAAAATCAGTATATGCTGATGTGTTGGCAGGTAGATAATAGGCTAAAAACTGAGAAAAATCTGTGCTGGATATCAAGCAAATACGGGAAAATCCCCAATTAGTTCAAGAACGATTGAATAGTCGTAGTGGTAAATACGACATCGAACCGATTTTACTGTTAGATCGGCAACAACGGGAACTTGAGGGGACGCGCAGTCAACTCCAAGCTCGGAGCAACGAAATTGGTAAAATTGTCGGCCAGAAGATTAAATCTGGGATCAATCCTCAAGACCCAGAAATTCAAGCTTTGCGGGATGAAGGTAACTCTCTTAAAGCGACATTGAGTCAACTCGAACCCCAAGAAAAAGACCTCAAAGCTGAAATTGCTCAACTTGTGTTGGCACTTCCGAATTTACCAAGTGACTCTACACCCCTTGGTAAAAATGAGGAAGATAACGTAGAAGTACGCCGTTGGGGTGATGAGTACATTCCTCAAAATCCGAATATTCTCCCTCATTGGGAAATTGGTGAAAAGCTGGGTATTCTCAATGTTGAACGAGCTGTAAAAGTTGCCCAAAGTCGCTTTGTGACATTGATGGGCGCTGGTGCAGGATTGGAAAGGGCATTAATTCAATTTATGCTGTCTCTCCATACTCAAGCTGGGTATGTGGAAGTCAGTCCGCCACTGTTAGTTAATACTGAGTCTTTGACGGCGACCGGTCAGTTACCCAAGTTTGCGGAAGAAAGCTTTAAATGCGCTGATGATGACTTATGGCTGATTCCGACAGCTGAAGTTCCAGTTACAAATCTCTATCGGGGTGAAATTCTCGCTGCTGAAGATTTGCCTATTTACCACTGTGCCTTTACTCCCTGTTTTCGCCGCGAAGCTGGTAGTTATGGGCGCGATATGCGGGGATTAATTCGCCTGCATCAATTTAACAAGGTGGAAATGGTGAAATTTGTCGAACCCAGTACGTCTTTTGATGAACTGGAAAAATTGGTAGGGAATGCAGAAGCAATTTTACAGGCGTTGCGATTGCCTTACCGAGTAGTAAATTTAAGTACTGGGGATTTAGGATTTGCCTCTACTAAAACTTATGATTTAGAGGTTTGGTTGCCCTCTTCTGGAAAATACCGTGAAATTTCTAGCTGTTCCAATACTATAGATTTTCAGGCACGACGGGCTGATATTCGTTTCAAAGAGACGGGGAAGAAAGGTACTCAGTTTGTACATACCCTCAATGGTTCGGGTTTGGCGGTGGGAAGGACGATGGCAGCAATTTTGGAGAATTATCAACAACCTGATGGGACGGTGAGGATACCAGAAGTATTGCAACCTTACTTGGGACGTGAAGTTTTATAATTTGTCATTAGTCATTTGTCCTTTGTCCTTTGTTAAAAACTAATGACCAATGACCAATGACCAATGACCAATGCCCAATGCCCAATGCCCAATTAGAATGGAGATAACTATAGCTTAATATCTTCACAATTTACTCTATGTCAGTTTTAGCAGCGATCGCAGTCTTGGCTGTTTTGATCTTGGTACACGAGTTGGGGCATTTTGTTGCAGCACGTTCTCAAGGCATTCTCGTTAACCGTTTTTCTTTGGGTTTTGGCCCGGTTCTTTTGAAGTACCAAGGTTCACAAACCGAATATGCTGTCCGCGCCTTTCCTTTGGGCGGTTTTGTGGGCTTTCCCGATGATGACCCCGATAGCGATGTTCCACCCAATGACCCAAATCTGCTGCGTAACCGTCCAGTTTTAGACCGGGCGATTGTCATCAGTGCTGGAGTAATCGCCAATTTAATATTTGCCTACTTGGTGTTGGCTCTGCAATTGGGTATTGTCGGCATTCCCAAGGAATTAACCTATCAAGCTGGTGTCGTTGTACAGCCTGTTAATCAAGAATCTGTTGCCTACCAAGCAGGAATTCGGGAAGGAGATATTATTCTGGCTGTTAACGGTCAGGAACTCCTAGCTTCTGATAAATCAACTCCTTTGCTGACTAAAGAAATTCAAACTCATCCCAATCAGCAAATCGAACTGAAAATTCAACGTGAAAACCAACAACAAACCCTGAAATTAACTCCGAAATTGGGAGCCGATGGCAAAGGCGTAGTTGGTGTGGCACTCAGTCCAAATGCTACAGCAATTTATCGCCGTCCTAATAGTCCTTTTGAAATTTTTGGTCTTGCTGCTAATAGATTTCAACAATTATTTGTTGGTACACTAAGCGGTTTTGGTCAGTTAATTACTAACTTTCAACAAACTGCTGGGCAAGTTTCTGGGCCAGTTAATATTGTCAAAATTGGTGCGAAATTAGCAGAGGACAATACTGTAAATCTGTTGTCTTTTGCGGCAATTATCAGCATTAACTTGGCTATTATCAATATTTTGCCTTTACCAGCTTTGGATGGCGGACAACTCGCTTTCCTGCTAATTGAAGGTTTACGCGGTAAGCCTGTACCCGCCCGCATTCAAGAAAGTGTAATGCAAACTGGTTTGGTGTTACTCTTAGGCTTAGGAATTTTTCTGATCGTCAAAGAAACTACCCAATTAACTAGCCAATTGGAATGGGTACAAAAATTGTTCCAGTAAGCATTACCTGCAAATCGTTATCTAAAAAGCAACGGGCGATAGAAATTTTAGCTCGGCTGAAGCGTCTTTATCCAGATGCTACTTGCTCTTTGAACTACTCAACGCCAGTACAATTGTTGGTGGCAACGATTCTCTCTGCTCAGTGTACTGATGAGCGGGTGAATAAAGTAACACCAGCTTTATTTGCTCGGTTTCCTGATGCAGAAAGTTTAGCGATCGCTGATTTGGTAGAATTAGAAAGTTTGGTGCGTTCAACCGGATTTTATCGCAATAAAGCCAAGAACATTCAAGCCGCCTGTCGGATGATTGTCACTGAGTTTAACTCTGTTGTCCCCAACCAAATGGAGCAATTATTAAAGCTTCCAGGTGTGGCGCGCAAGACAGCAAATGTAGTCCTAGCTCATGGTTATGGCATTAATGCTGGCGTGACAGTAGATACTCACGTTAAGCGCCTGTGCGAACGCTTGGGTTTAACTGAACATACAGACCCCATTCGGATTGAGCAAGATTTAATGGGTTTATTGCCTCAGCCTGATTGGGAAAATTGGTCAATTCGGCTGGTTTATCACGGTCGTGCTATTTGTAAAGCCCGCTCTCCCGTCTGCGTTGCTTGCGAGCTTGCCGATTTATGTCCGGCTGCAAATAAGCCAGTGGTTGTAGAATAAGCGACACAAGTAACCCCAGAATTGATGGAGAGACTGTAGAATGGAAAACGGTGTCTTCAAATAAGTTAGAGAATATATGGCAAAAAAGAGCATGATTGAGCGCGAGAAAAAGCGCACCAAGTTGATCGAAAAGTATGCTGACAAGCGGGAAACTCTTTTAGAAGAGTTCAGAAGTGCAGCATCTCCTTTGGATAAACTAGAAATCCACCGGAAGATTCAACAGCTACCCCGGAACAGTGCGCCCACCCGCCACCGCAACCGTTGCTGGTTGACTGGTCGTTCTAGAGGAGTTTACCGCGATTTTGGGTTGTCTCGGAACGTACTGCGAGAATGGGCGCATGAAGGTCTTTTACCTGGAGTTGTTAAGTCTAGTTGGTAAAAAGTTATGAGTGATGAGTTATGAGTGATGAGTTATTAATTGAGACAAACCTAACTCCTAACTTCTAACTCCTAACTCCTAACTCTTATTGCCCACAACACTTATCAATTCCCAGACTTTCTAAGAGTAGATCGCTGACGGCGTTGGCGATCGCAAACTCTCCATAGAAGCTATTGGAAAAATCATAGGACTGCATCTCTGTGACAATGGCAATTACCAGAGAACCAAGGTCATTTTCTCCTTCCATCCGTTGACGCACAAAAATCTGTGCGGCTCGTTGGGCAATATTTTGGTTGACTGCTTCGGGGATAAATTCTGTATCTAGCCACCGTTGTAAGCGTTCTCGTAACCATTCACCTTCGAGTAGGGGGTTTTCGGGCGGTGGTAGGGTGATGGGTGGAATTGGTTGAGTCATCTTTTTTTAAACGCAGAGGGACGCGGAGGGAAACGCAGAGGGACGCTGAGGTTGATTTTTTAGCATCAAATTGCGTTTCTAGGAGTGTTTTTTTATATTTATTTATGCAATATGATATCGCGGCTATTGTTGAGGGCTATGCACAAGGCTATTTTCTCATGGCTGATGAGCGCGATCGCCTGAGTTGGTACGGAAGTCGCGATCGAACTTTTATTCCTTTAGATGAACGGTTTCGTTATCCCAAGTCTTTACAGCGTGTTCTGAATCAAGAGCGGTTTACTGTGGCGATTAATCGGGACTTCCAAGCTGTGGTGGCTGGGTGTGCTAATAGAGAGACAACTTGGATTTCACCGGAATTGGAAAAGATTTACTGGCTACTTTACCAGAGTGGTTATGCTTATAGTTTTGAAACTTGGCAAGGTGACGAATTAGCTGGAGGAATTTTAGGGATTGTGATTGGTGGGGCTTTTATTGGCGAGTCGATGTTTTACCGCATTCCCGAAGGCTCAAAGGTGGCGATGGTTAAATTGGTGGAAAGATTGCGCCAGAGGAAATTTGTGTTTTTTGATGCCCAAATGATGAATCCCCATTTGGAGAGGTTTGGCGCTTATCGGGTTGGGGATGAAGAATATCAAATGCTACTTCAGCAAGCGTTGCAACGTGCTTGTAGCTTAGTATAAATAATGACAAATTTATTAGTATGAAAAAGTAATTTGATTGATGGTTTCCATTGTTATCAAACATGGATGGTTTCATCAGATTCTTGGGGAATGTGCCCAGCATGGTGGGTTTGTTTTTATTGCGCTATTAGGTGACTTGGGTAGCGAACTAGAAATTATCTCATATCAGAGGGTTGGAGAAGATCCAATGTTTCCTCTTTCAGACTACATTGAGGGACAACCTCCAAGTATTTTACAGAGATGCCAGGATCTATTTGGAGAATCAGCTAATGCAGTGTGGGTACGGGCTAGAATTCCAGCCATATTTGGTTCTAATATTTTGATCAGCTTGTCTATTCCAGACTACAAGTATGCACTCATAGAGCAAATGTTCATGGCTTGTGAGCTAGGGTCAAATGGAGACTGGATAGCATACCCATTTATCTGTGAAGATTACAATCTTCGTGCTGGACTACGTTTTAATCCAGATGGTTCATCAACTGAGATTTATGAACGTATTGCCAAGGCATTTTGGAAACTGTTGCTTCTTGAACCTAAAAGTGTTTGTGCATTCCGCGATGGCTACCTACACTATAACGACGAGATGGGTGACGAGGAATGGCATAATGTAGTATTCAGGCATGGTAGATTCAGCATTGAAATAATAGACCCTGGGTTATTTTAGAAGAAAAGCTAGATGTGATTGTTACTGATGTAATAATGCTGGAAATGAAGGTATTGTCATAAAAATCTTTCAATCATTACAATAGCGATCGCGCCCATTTTGTTTGGCATCGTACAGTGCTTTATCTGCTGAAGCAATGAGTGTGTCTGGCCTGATGTTCCAGATAGGTATGCGAGAGGTAATTCCTAAACTAACGGTGATAATATTCTTGACATCAGACTGTACATGGGGAATAGCCAGAGCATGAATTGCTTGCTGAATACTTTGTGCTACTTTTATCGCTCCCGCTAAGTCAGTATTGGGCAAGAGTACCAAAAATTCTTCTCCACCGTAACGCGCTACTAAATCGGCAGGACGATGAATTGTTTGTTGCACTGTTTGCGCTATCCTCATTAGACAATCATCGCCAGCAAGATGACCATAGTAATCGTTGTAAAGTTTGAATTTATCAACATCAAACATAATCAGTGACAAGGGTTGTTGTTCTCGTGCAAGGCGTCTCCATTCTGCTTTGAGTCGTGCATCAAAGCAACGACGGTTAGCCACCTGAGTCAAGCCATCTAAATTTGCCAGTTGTTCTAGTTTCTGATTGGCATCTTGGAGAGCCAATTCAATTTGTTTTCGTCCAGTGATGTCGCATATGGTAATAGCAAAACCATCATCTAGTTTGACTGCAACAAAGTGATACCAGCAAGAATTACCTAATGGATGATAAAAATCTCGCTTGAAAGCTTCCCCTGTTTTGACAAGATTAACGAAGTGATTAAAGAGTTCTGGTTCTAGATAAGCTAAGAGTTTTTTGAGTACTAATTTGCCGATTATCTCTTCACATTTGCTTCCGAAAGCTTTAGCAATAACAGGATTGATAACTAAGCAATAGATTTTGGGATATTAAAGTATTTTTTTCTGTATATTCCAAATTTGAAGAATTATTTTCAGCAAATATATATTTGACACCAAGATGTTTGGCTAGTGTGTCAAAAATTGTATGTTCTGCAAAAGGTTTGCGGAGAAAGTCATCACATCCGGCTGAAAGAACGATCGCTTTTTCTTCTTCTAAAACACTTGCCGTCAGAGCAATTATAGCTGTAGCATTCCCCTTGGTAGTGGACTTGATATATTTTGTAGCTTCGTAACCGTCCATGACAGGCATTCGCATATCCATCCAAATCAGGTGGGGTTCCCATTCATTCCAAATAGCGATCGCTTCTTTGCCATTCCTAGCTTCTTTCATCTCAAACCCTAACGGTTGTAAAAGTTTAATTAATAATTGGCGATTAATAGGTTTATCATCTACTATTAAGAGTTTATATATAGGTTGTCCTGGTGCAAGTTCTAATACTTTTGGATGTACTTCTAAAGTATTGTTATTGGTTGGTTGACCTAACTTTGCTTGAATATAAAATTTAAAAGTTGTCCCGACTCCTAATTTACTTTCAACAAAAATATCTCCTCCCATTAACTGAATAAACTTGTGACTAATTGCTAAACCTAAACCCGTTCCTTCTTGAGATTCTTTTCCAGCTTGTGCTTGAGAAAAAGCATTAAAAAGTTTGGGTAATTCTGCGGCTGCAATTCCCACTCCTGTATCACAGACTTCAAAATCAAGAGTTAAAATATCTGTAATTTCTTCACTAGTATTATTTACTGTTAAACTAATTGTTCCTTTTTGAGTAAACTTAATGGCATTAGTAATCAAATTAATTAATACTTGCCGGAGTTTTAACTCATCTGTGCAAATATAACATGGGACATTTTCACTACGTTGAAATATTAAATTTAAGCCTTGATTGCTTGCCTGTAAATGTAGCATATCTTCTAAGTCATCTAGCAAGCGATATAGATCGAAATCTCTAGGATTAAGAGTAGTTTTACCCGCCTCTATTTTTGATAAATCGAGAATATTATTGATGAGCGTTAGTAAATAATCACCACTGTGATAAATGATCCCGGCATTTTCATAATGCTCGGTAGGCAAGTTTTTCGCGCGTAACATTAACTGAGAAAAACCTAGAATAGCATTGAGGGGCGATCGCAACTCATGACTCATATTCGCAATAAATAAACTTTTAGCTTGATTTGCGACTTCGGCTTTGTCTTTAGCAATGGCTAACTCTGCTGTTCTCTCCTGTACCCGTTGTTCTAAAGTTTCCAAAGATGTTTGTAACTGAAGTGCCATGTTGTTAAACGATTTTGACAGTTGACCTATTTCGTCTTTTGATTTATTTTTGGCACGGATATCTAAGTTACCCGCGGTAAACTGGAAAACTATATTGGTAAGGTGAATTATTGGCTTTGTTAGCACTTGTCCAATAGCAAAAGCGATGATTGTCACTACTCCAGCGATAAATGCAAATAGAAAAATTGTGTTACGAATTTGCTTTTCTACAGGTGCTAAGGCAACGGCAAGGGGTCGGGCAAACAACACAGACCAAGGTTTATATTGCAAACGAGCGATCGCAATTAGATTAACCCGATCGCCTGTTGCTGACAAGGATGCAATTAAATACGACTGTTTATTATCCAATGCTTGTTTAAGTTTGGATTCATTAGTTGCCAATTCTTTGAAAGAAGAATTAGGCAAACGACCTTCCTGTTGCAGTTGAGTTACAACATCATCAGGTAGAGGCACAATTGATTTAAAAAGCAATTCTGGTGCGGTGCTATGTGCGAGATAAATATTATTGTCATCTAAAAGAATTGCAAAAGATTTTTCCCCAGCCCGTTCGGTTTGTCGAGTTACTAACTGCTGAACAACAGTTGCATTATATGAAACACGCAATACACCCAATATATCTCCCTTGGCATTGCGAACCGGACTACTAAAAAAGAGGGTAATAAGATCGGGAATTGTTGGCGATCTCTTCATGCTAGAAACAAAGGAGAAACCAGTTTGTAGCGGTTTTTTAAAATAATCTTGAACTGATTCGTCTTTGCCAATATTCAGTGTACGTGTATCCAATACATTTTTACCGCTTAAGTCGAGCAAAGCATAAGAGAGAATATTGAGCATATCTTTGCGACTGAGACGCATTAATGTTTCTGTCGCCAATTGCATTTCGGGGCTGCCGTCTCGCTGTTTTGGAGTTAGGCTGAGGTAGCGTGCCAAACCTGGTAAAATCGCCTCTACACGCACGGCATTGAGATTTCCATCAATAAAGGCATCTATTCTGTTAGCGGTTTCGTTAGCCGCCGCAGATAGGGCTTGTCGGGCGTTGTCAGTTAGTGCTTTTTCAGTTGTCTGTTTGTTGATAAATGCCAATAACAGCAACGGAATCAAAGCAACAACGAGAAACGAAGCGATCAACTTTGTACGGATGCCGCCCAAAAAGGAGTGCTGCATAGCTTCAAACTAGGGGGGATTCAAGAAGGAAGGATTGAACAAACTTTTTAGCTCAGGAATACGCGTAATGTTTCCAGAGCGAATAAAAAAGTCTGCATATATCTTGGCAGTTTTGTCAATGGACTTAGGGTTACTAGATTGAAAATATTTTTGATTTTCACCTAAATCAGTTAGGTTTATTCCCTCTAGAGAGAGAGTATTTATCGGAATTTTTAACGCTTCGCTGACGATCGCTTTTCCTTCTTCAACATTTGCTTTCCAGTAGGTCGAAGCTTGCAGCCATCCCTGCACAAATGCACGAATGTCTTCGGGGCGATCGCGGATTGTCTCACCACGAAAGATAATCAAATCTAAAATAAAGCCAGGGGTTTGTTTGCTAGTAAATAGGATATTTCCCCCTAATTTTATCGTTTCAGAGAGATAGGGTTGCCAAGTGTGTCCGGCTTGAATAGTATTATTTTTCAGGCGTTGAGGAATTTCTGAAGCCTCTAATTGAACTAAGTTCACATCATCACTAGTTAAATTGGCAGTTTTCAACATTTCAGTCACGAAAACTTCGCTAAAACCACCTAGATTTGCACCCAGCTTTTTCCCTTTCAAGTCAGCTACAGTTTTAATTTTTGATTGGGCTACTACCACATCTGCTCCTATTGATTCATCTATAACGATCGCGCCTTGTATATCTGGATTTGCGGCACTCAAGATGATAAAATTTCCCAAGGACGACGTAATCCCATCATACTTACCCGCATTGAAGTTTGCTTGTTCCAATTGGGCGTATTGTGTATGAATTAGTTCCACATCTACCCCTTGGGCTTTGAAGAATCCTTTTTTTTGAGCAATGATGCCTGGAAGCTCTCCAACAAAAGATCCAAATATCACTTTCAATGGAGGGCGTTTTACTTCAGTTGGTACTGAAGTATTACAAGCAAGTAGTAAACAGGCAGTAATGAGAAAAATACTAATGTATCTGAGTAGTTTAAGCATAGAATTTTTGATGTTTTTTAATTATTGTTAATCAAAGATTCTGCTAAATAAACTAATTGTTCAAATTTAAATTGCCGTGCAAATTTCGTCAGTGATTATATTAAACGAGTTTTGGTTGTTGGAATTGCTTCAAGATTTAGAAATTCTGACCGCAAGGGCAGCTTGAGAATTTCATTCACAGGTATTGAGCCGCCTTAACAAGGGATTATGCTTCAAATCAATGAAAAAGGCTGTAATTGCAAACAGAGCGATCGCTCTTTTCTACTGTTATATTAGTCTTTAAATAATCCCGTACCCAATCACAACTGTATTTCAGTAGGTTGAGATGGAGAATTTCTTCTAAATCCCACAGAATTACAAGTTGGTCATCTCCGCCAGAGGCAAGGGTTTTACCATCAGGGCTAAAGGCAACACTGCTCACATTAGAAGTATGTCCATTCAGGGTGACGAGTAAAGTACCATCAATTTTCCAGACTTTGATCGTATTGTCAAAACTTGCGGCTGCTAGCATTTGACCATCTGGACTGAATGCTACCCTGGTTAAGCCAATACTTTTACCATCAAAGCTCCTCACCAGAGTGCCATCACGTTTCCAAAGTCGCAGACTACCATCCCCACCTGTAGAGGCAATCAATTGACTATTCGGGCTAATGGCAACCCCAAAAACTTCACTCTTATGCCCTTCTAAGGTGCGATCGGGTTTTTCTAACAGGCGTTCGCTATTTTTTGAAGTCCACAGTTTGATAGTGCCATCAGCACTAGCAGAGGCGATAAACTGCCCATCTGGACTATAAACAATGTCCCAAATTCGCCCTGTATGCGCCTGGATAATTTGCTGGAGTTGAAACTCTCCATTGGAGCCGCGTTGCCAGAGTCTCAGCTTGTAATCAAAACCCACAGTCACTAATCGGTTGCCATCAGGACTGTAGCTAACACCCAAAAGACCGATACCTGGCCCTTCCAGAATGGTTCGCTGATTGCTGTCTAGTTGCCACAGTCTTACAACACCCTTAGAACCAACGATCGCTAAAGTTCGACCATCGGGGCTAAAGTCAAGACTAAGCATTCGAGAATCTTCTTCAACAATGGTTTTGGCGAGAGAACCATCGCGTTTCCAGAGTTTGACTTCTTTGCCAGCAACAGAAGCTAGCCGTTGCCCATCAGGGCTAAATGCCACCCGCCAGACCATTTCTTGATGGCCATTGAGTAGCTTTATTAAGGGTGAATGGACTCTCCAGAGTTTGATGGTATTGTCGTGACTGGCAGAGGCGAGAGTTTCTCCATCAGGACTGAAGGCGATGGTTTGAATATTTGAGGTATGCCCCTGCAAAGTTCTTAATAAAGTACCATCTATTCGCCAGAGTTTAACGGTTTTATCAGAACCGCCGGAAGCAATAGTCTGCCCATCAGGGCTAAAGGCTACACCAAATATTTCAGCAGTATGCCCTTTAAAAGTTCTCAGGAGAGTGCCTTCTCGATTCCACAGTCGCACCATCTTATCTGCACCGCCAGACACTAAAGTTTGTCCATCGGGGCTAAAAGCAACACTCCAAATAGTTGCGTTTCCAGCTGTGAATGTTTTGAGCAGTGTTCCATCCAATCGCCAAAGCTGATTCTTGCCGCCTACCATAGAAGAAGCGAGAGTTTGACCATCGGGGCTGAAGGCAATTCCCCACACACCACGCTGATGTTTAAGAGTTCTGATTAAAGTGCCATTTAGTTGCCAAAGCTTGACGCTAAAATCGCCACTGGCAGAAGCGATCGTTTGTCCATCTGGGCTAAAGGCAACTCGCCACACCGCAGATTTGTGCCCTTTGAAGATGGTTGACAATTTACCATCGATCGTCCAGAGACGGATAGTGCCATCAATGCCGGCAGCGACTATCCGGCGGCTATCCGGGCTGAAGCGGACGCTTTGTATGGTTGCAGTATGTGGTAGCGTTCTCACCAGTGTTCCATCCCGCTTCCATAGCTTGACTGTGCGATCGATGCTAGATGAGACAATCCACTGACCATCAGCGCTAAAATCAACGCCTAAGACAATCCCTTGATGCCCCGACAAGTGATTGAATTCATCAGCACCGTAGACAGCTTGTTCTAATACTTTGCGGGTTTGGAGATCCAGAGCATTGGCATCTGCCAAATTTTGCAGATCGAGCCGTTGAAATTCCTGTCTGGCTCGGATTGCTTGTACCAGTGCATCTAAGCGTTGATTGGAATTAAAACTACCATTGGAAGCAGCTGCGATCGCCCGTACCTCACTCAGTGATGCTTGTCGATCGGCGTAGAGTGTTGTGAACCCCAAGACAATAACTGCTAGTAGGGCCAAACTTACCCCTAATAGGAGTCGTCGCTGAAGCCGAGCGCTCTTTTGTTCGCTTGCCAATCGCGCTTCAGTTTCTTTGAGTCGTTCTACTTCCATTTTTTGCTGGACTTCTCGACGTTCCAATTCTTGGCTAGCTGCTAAAAATCGATAGTCCAAATCACTGAGACTTTTACGCTGAGTCCAGTCCAAAACTTCTTGTAAGGCATTACCCCGCAGCAAGCGTGACTCATCTTGAAAGCTCGATGCTACCCAAGCATTGAATGGCTGTGAATAAGGGCGCAAATTGTCTAACTGCTTTAACACCCATTCAGTATTGAAAATATGCCGGTAGATGGGATTTTTAATTCTGAGATAGCCGTTGTACTTCTCGACCAATCCTGATAATAAAAGCTCTGTCTGTTCTCGGCTATCATCGGTAGCCACGGGAGATAAAAAAGGACGCAAAGACTGGGAACGCCAAGAGTCGCTAGTGTCTTCATTATTTGCGTCCTCCCATCCCCATTTCCCCTCGTCCTCTATTTCCTGGGTTTGCAATACCTGCTGATAAAGACTCAGCAACCGTCCACTTTGTTGTTGGTTGAAAAGTAAGCGATCGCGAATCGTGCGGAGGTGTTCGGGTTCATCTTGTGATTCCCAATGTTGAATAATCTGCGATCGCACCAATTCTTCTACCCAATAGGCCTCAGTTTTTGGGGGTAGGAAAATTTTCCGATCTGATGTCTTTAAGGCAGTTTGGAGAATTAATTGACAGAGTTTTTGAGTGAGAAACGGTTGTCCCCCTGTCCAATAGATCACCTCTTGCAGCACAACTTCTGGTCGCTCAATTGCTCCTTTTAACCCATTTAGCAATGGGCTAGCTTCATGCAATCGAAAGCCGTATAACTCAATAGCTGTTCCAATGTTAAAAGGTGTCCGACGTTTGTCAGCAATTAAATCAGATGGACTGGCGACTCCAAATAATGCAAATCCCAGGCGTTGAAAATTTGGGTCGTGTGCTTGCTGATTGTAGCAATGACGAATCCAGGCAAAAAAGTCATTGACCGGAAAATTCAAACTCAGCAAACTATCAATTTCATCAATTAAAATGAAAATGCCTTTAGCTTCGCCGCCTTCTTCAGAATCGCTCTTAACATTTGGCAGCAATATTTCTTCAACAAACTGGTGTAGCTTTTGTACAGGAGAAAGACCTGTTTGCATATTCCACCATTGCTTAAAGTTGACGCGTTCCGCCAGATTTAACCCGTAGAATATGCTGACAATGATTCCTTTATACCATTGTGCTGATGTGGTATCCTCGCTACCCAATTGCGTCACGTCTAAGTAAACACATTTATAGCCTTCTGACTTGAGACGACGACTTATTCGCTGTAGTAGGGATGATTTACCCATTTGGCGAGAGTTGAAGACGTAGCAAAAATCGCCACCTTTTAAACTGGTATAAAGTTTTTCGTCTGCTTGACGCACAACATAAGTGGGATCGTCACTGTGGAGGCTACCGCCAACTTGGTATCTCATGTGCAAAGTGTGATTAGAAAAGGGGGAAATAAAGAAGGAGTCAGAATTCTGAATTCAGGATTTAGAATACTATATCCATGCCACACTATCCCGTCCGTGAAGTGTCTTGTAGAGTAAAACGGTGAGGAATGGGTATGGAGTAGATGCGAGCGCAGATGGAAAAACGACGGCGCAATGGTTTGCCTTTCGCCAAGATTATGATTTACTGATTTTAAATTGGATGTTGACCAAAGTCAGTAGGTTGATTAAATCCGCCAAATTTCTGAAAGCAATCTCGTCTTTGTCTAACCATCGCTAACCTTGACCCGGAAAACATGGCAGATTACTTGAATAAGTACCAAAAGTCTGATAGGAAAACCATACTAATGAGAATTTGGACTATTACTGCTGTGCTAGCTGTTTTTTGGCTAATATCTGGGGTCATCGGTTCTAAGCCAATCAACGCTACTTCTGTTTTGGTAGAAAATGCCATATCATCTCTGCCGTCAACGAATGCAAAACAGATTACTGTCAGTAACACCGAGTTTGGTCTGAAGAGAGTTGACTCCAAAGGAAACGTTACCATTTTCCAGACAAAAAGAGTGCCACTTCAAGAAGGAAATACCTACGGGTGGCGGATTAAACTCAAAAACTACCAAGGTGAAGTGAAATGGCGTGAAGTCTTGTATTTACCAAAACCTCCAGAAACTTGGGGTACAGATAATGGTGAAGATTTTTCAATATCAGCAGACGGCAAGACATCTGTAACACGACGCACGCAGTCGGCTCCAGAAGGTGTAATTGAGAATTTTTGGACAATTGCCCCTGGCGATCCAGTTGGTAAGCATAGAATAGAAGTCTATATTGATAACCGTTTGATCGGTACTTTCCAGTTTGAAGTTATTCCAGTTAAGTAGAGATGAAGGGCATTGGGCATGGGGCATGGGGCATGGAAAAGAGGACTTGGGGACAAGGAGAATTGGGGACAAGGGGAAAGAGTTGCTGTAAGTTCTGACTTAAGTCACCTTGTTTGCTTGTCTCCCATCCTCCCCTGAAGCTGAGGAGTATCTTAGAGATAGAAGTTTGATTCTTGTTAGGTGGCGATCGTGAATACAGAGGAATTTCTGCGATTGATCGAAAAGCAGCGCCCATGCCCTGAGACACTACCAAAAGGGCTGCAAGCAATGTGGTATGACAACAAAGGTGATTGGAACAAAGCTCATGAAATAGTTACAGATGCCAGCGATGCTGACAGTGCCTGGGTTCATGCTTACCTGCACCGCAAAGAAGGCGATTTGAACAATGCCCATTTCTGGTATCAACGCAGTGGTCAACCAGTATTTTCAGGAGAACTAAGCCAGGAATGGGAACAAATAACTTCTATATTGCTAAAGAAGGTGAACGCGACGCATGAATGCTGAAGAATTAAAAAGGCGTTTTGCCGCAGGAGAAAGATATTTTCCAGCCGTCAACTTGAGTCGGGATAAGCTGATTGGAGCCGATTTGCCGGGAATTAATTTATGGGGATCTGACTTGAGTGGAGCTAACTTAGCTAAAGCTAAACTCTGGGGAGCAGATTTGAGTAGAACTAATTTAGCCAAAGCGAATTTGACCAGAGCTAATTTGAGCGGTGCCAATCTGAATGAAGCAAATCTTCGGGGAGCAAAACTCAACTATGCCAAGTTGTATGGAGCTAATCTGACTGGCGCTTACTATGATGAAAGTACCCGGTTTTCTAGAGGTTTTGACCCTATCAGTAAAAATATGCGGAAGGTGTGAAGGGGATTGGGGGCAGGGGAGCAGGGGAGCAGGGGAGCAGGGGAGACTTGGGGACAAGGGGACAAGGGGGACAAGAGGACAAGGGGGACAAGGGGAAATTATTGAACAAGTCTCTCCCAAGTCTCCCCTCTCTTCCTTGTCTACCTTGTCTCTTCTCCATGCCCAATGCCCCATGCCCCATGCCCAATGCCCAATCTCCTTTAAATAACTGATACATGTTGATGTGAACCATCCATAGACGATATCAACATTTGTTCAAAGACTTTGGAAAGAGCAGTTTGAAAACGCTGACGATGCTTGATTTTGAAAAAAGGTCGAACTATTTCTGCGTAGGCATAGCCTGCTTTAGTCATCGCACTGTTGACTTCTCTATTATCAATAACTCGAATTGCCCGCAGAGTTCCTAGCTGGATTTCTTTTTTTACCATCAGTTCAGAAATTCCAGTTGCGCCTACTCCATTTTCAATTGCGGCTTTTGCCATCTCACCACTGGTAAACACTAAAATTACATTCAGTTCGCTGAGGTTGATCCCCCAATTTTGCAACGCTTCTTCAAACCTTTGTTGGGTTCCAGATTCTGGCACCCGCATCACCCAAGGAGTTTGAGTTAATTGGCTTAAATCAATTTCTCCCCACTCAAACCAAGGGTGTTTTTGACCAACCACAATTTGCAAGCGATCGCTCGCCACTATTTCGTACTCCAGAGTATTCTGAAGCGCTGGCTTCACATCACCTTCCACCAAACCTAAATCAAACTGTCCCATCGCTGTACCGACACAAATCGTTTCTGCATTGGCAAGGGTACAGTCAATCTGGATACCAGGATATTGGCTCTTAAACTCACTAATTTTACTTGGTAGCCAGTAGTTACCAATTGTCAGACTCGACCCTAATTTCAATTCACCCCGTTGCAGATTGTTCAATTCTCGCAATCCTCTTTCTGTCAAGGAAACTTGATCGAGAATTTTCTGCGCTTCCACTTGCAGTAATTTACCCGCCTCAGCAATCTCGATATGGCGACCAATCCGATGGAATAGTTTCACACCATATTCTTGCTCTAAGTTGTGGATCGCTGCACTGACAGCAGGTTGTGTAATATAAAGCTCCTCTGCTGCGCGAGTGAAGTGTAAGTTCTGCGCCACAGCCAGAAATATTTTTAGCTGCTCAAGCGTCATTCCAGCCATTTATCGTATCCCTAAGACTTAATGTCAAAATTTTAATCACTTTCATTTATCATTTTGACAAACAAAAGCATTTGATTCTATCGGTTAGTTTGACTAAAGTATAAATCAAAGCTTTTTACTTAGTCATTTGTCATTGGTCATTGGTCATTTGTCATTTGTCCTTTGTAAGTGACCAATGCCCCATGCCTAATTACCAAGCACGAACATAAGGACATCCACAAATGAACGATTTAGTAACTGCAATTACCACAGGGATTACCGCATTCACTGCCACCAACATCGATGATATTGTCATTCTGACGTTGTTTTTTTCACAAATAAGTAAAACGTTTCGCAGTCGTCACATCCTTGCTGGTCAGTATCTCGGTTTTGCAGCATTGATCGTTGCTAGCCTTCCCGGTTTCTTCGGTGGACTAATCATACCGCAGGACTGGATTAGACTACTTGGTTTTATGCCAATAATCATTGGTGTGAGCAGTTTACTAAAACGCGAAGAGGATTCATCTGAGGAAGCCGAAGAAGAAACCGAGCCGTCTTGTCCCTCTATAGTTAGGAGTTTTGTTTCTCCACAAACTTGCAATGTAGCCGCGATCGCCTTTGCTAATGGCAGTGATAATATTAGCGTCTATGTGCCCTTGTTTGCCAACTCAGAATTAGACAGTCTGCTGGTGATTATAGGTGTATTCTTTACCCTAGTGAGTGTATGGTGTTATACCGCTTACAAGTTAACCTACTTGCCTGCGATCGCCAACTTTTTAACTGAAAATGGCAATACTTTTGTCCCTTGTATCTTGATTGGTTTGGGCGTATTTATTGTCACCGAAAATGTTACTTGGACTCTTTTATCTGTAGTTTCTAGTTATATATTTTCATTAGTTTTAGGTTTCAATACTCAGCCGTCAAGTGAAAAACAAGAAAAATTAAGTGTCTAATAAAGAGGTGCATCATCAATTTTCTGAGCAAAACGAATTCTCAACGGCAAAATATCTTACCCATCAACAGGAATCAAAACATGAAAATCTGGAAATCTCTGCTAATTGTCTTAATGATTGTCGCTAATCTAGCCTTTGCTCAACCTTCTTTTGCTGATAGACCAAAATTTAGCAAAAACCCTGATTACATCGAAGTCACTAAAGCTCTTAAGCAACTCTCTCAGACAAAAGATGCCCAAACTCAAGTTGAAGGTCTGACACCAGAAGAAATTCAAAAAAGAACCGAGGAATTAACACTGCAAAAATATGCTTTAGAGACGGGAATCAATTGGGGTCAATGCAACAACCAAACAGGTAATACCATAGCGGTATACGGTAAAAGACCAAATGATGAAGAAGATGAAGATGCCGTATACGAGAATGGTCTATATTTTCTAGCTGATGGTCAGTCCACTAAAAATAACTGGGATTGTGATGGCATCTATCTACCGAATGATGTCCAGGTAGAAAATTTCACCTCTAGTCCTAATGGACAAGGTGAAGAATTGACAGGAGCGGCGGCTCTGAAGATCCTTGATGGAACTCAGCTGGTAATTAAGAGGAATCCAGATACTGCTGCGATTGAATTGAATGTCCCGACTGTAAAAGTTGTTA
The DNA here is from genome assembly GCF_034530995.1 of Nostoc sp. DedQUE04. Taxonomy (NCBI): domain Bacteria; kingdom Bacillati; phylum Cyanobacteriota; class Cyanophyceae; order Nostocales; family Nostocaceae; genus Nostoc; species Nostoc sp. DedQUE04. Next base: position 68,076 of record NZ_JAVRCA010000015.1, read on the forward strand.
ACAGCAAAAAGGCTAACTGGTTTATCCCAGATATATCACAGGATCTAATAAATACACGAGTTCCTAATGCGCCTAGCAATCAGTCTTGAAATAGAACTGCATAGTCTATTTTTGAATGATTGTTCTGAATTTAAATAGGGTGACAGCCAAAATCAGAGAAGAACAGGACAAACACTGGTAAAACATCTCTTTGATCTTGGCTCTTTTTTTTGAATTTATCTATCCTCAATTTTAGGCTTGTTTTATTTTGATATCTGCATTAAAATTAATTTTGGAAAAAATGTACAATCACAACAGGCATATTTCAGTAGCGCAACTATTGTGCTGGGTGCAAGTCATCTGGAAAGAGATTTTCTACTACCTTCGCATTTTTTTGATAAGAGCCGCTTTGGGGATAAAGGTATTATTGATGCAGTTAAAATTGAAACCTACAGAAGAAGAAAAAGATAAAAAAAAGCCAGGACGACTGAATCCGTCTAGAATCCGAGATCACTTGGCAAATGAGCGTACCTATCTCGCTTGGATGCGGACAGGAATCGCTCTTTTAGGTTTTGGTGTCGTCATTGTGCGTCTGCGTGCCTTCCATGTACCTTTAGTACCCCGTCCTGGCAACGGCTGGAAGTTAGGTTTAGTCTTCTCGCTGGTGGGTTTAATCACGGTGTGGCTGTCAACAGTACATTATTTTGCTGTCCGTCGTGATATCGAAGAAGATACTTACGAACCAACAGACCGATGGGTGTTGCTGTTCAGTCTCGCTGTGATGATTCTCGGAACTGGGGTAATCTATTTTGTTTTTACAACTTCTTTAGATCCAATGAGTCCAGTTATCCCTGAGTAATAGTATTTTTAAAACCGCACTTTGTATAACTCGAATAATTCCCCTGATTTATGCGTTACGACTTTAGCACCAGCGGCCTTAATTGTTTTTTCCCACTTAGCCAAAGGCTCTAAAAACACCTCAGCCCCTAAATAGGTTTCTAGAACTGCCCAATCTTCCGCTAAAGGCTGTTCTGGATTGAGAACGTCAAATACAAAATGTCCACCTGGTTTTAACACCCGCTTCACTTCTAGTAGTACGGCATCCCAATATTCGAGGGGAAAATAGCAGCTAAATCCGGTGGCGATCGCTAAATCAAATTGCTCTGATGGATAATTTAACTGATGAGCTGCTCCCAACTCAACCCCTTTGAACAGCTTAGAATTCAACTGCGGCCCGCGAGAATTCAGGGTATCGCGTGCCACGTTACTGATTTCTTGCCCATGAAAAAACGCTTGCCAATCCCGCCAAGGATAGATTAAAAAGCTGATCCCACAGCCAATATCTATACAGTGTTGATTTTTTTGAGGTTTAGCAATTTCCCAAAAAGCGGAAGCAATTCTTCCTGAGAAACTCCCAGCAATCCACTCGCTAAATATCGGCATCGCCTGTACTTCTGCTGGGAGTTCAAAGGTTTCACGTTGATATTCTCGGTTAAAGCGATAGGCTATTTGGGCTAATCTTTCGTCCCAGTTGGTTGATTTGGGTGAACTAAAGAGATTTTGAAACTGAGAATCGGACTTTTTAGACATTTAGGTTTTTGCTACTCTTTCTAAGAATTGTAGTCAAATTTGCCAAGCGATCGCTTACGGCGGGTGGGTGCGCCATCGTACCCCCATTCAATCTCCTGCTATTTGTTCAAAGTCATGAGTATTAATGACTAATGACTAATAGACCTCTTGCAAAAATCCTTAAATCACCCCTCCCCAACCCTCCCCTTATAAAGGGGAGGGGGCAAGATTTTAAGTTTCCCCCCTTTATAAGGTGGGATTGATTAAGGGTGATCTATTCGACTTATGTAAGAGGTCTAATGACCAATGACAAATGACAAATGACAAATGACTAATGACCAATGACTAATGACTCCTACTCAACTTTTTCATACCAGATACCTACTTTCTCAAAAGCACCATAAGCAAGCTTCAGAAAATTCACTATTCGCTGTTTTCCAATTATCCCAAATTCTTTATATTCTCTAGCCTCTGCAAAAGTCAGGCGATTTTGGTCAATTATGTTTCTTTCTCTGTATGCTAACTTCGGAAAATCTATAACTTTTATCTGATATTTATTTACTATGTTCTGATAGTTGGAGTCTGACTCTAGATGCTCCCAATCATCACATAGCCCTAAATTCCTCACCAGAATATGAGGGATTTTATCACCGTAAGTATTCACTGACTGAGCAAACAGGTTGATGCTGTCGTATCCTCCTGTCGATACAAACCATTTGCAAAACAGAACTCCCTGCGAACTTCCTAATTCAAGTAATTGATTAGATTCAATCCACCCTTGTACTGCTCTATGCGATTGTGCAGATAAATTCACAATTACTGGCTTCTCTATTGCCCACTCAAATATTCTATCTGCCTTATTTGCCTGTCGTTCATTCTCACTAAACACTGCATATTTACATATCTCCTTATATACCCCTGCGACATCTGGATTCGATCTATCTGTTTCCACTGGTACAAATGGGATTCTCTTATCCAGACAATACTGAATCATTGTCCTGGCAAAGAGAGATTTTCCTACCCCGCCTTTTTCACCATCTACAAAATGAATCGTCGGCATTACAGCCACCTCTAATAGTTATTAAAGTCTGATATATCTTTCCCAAACTAAGAACTTTTTGGCCATTGCCCCCAAGTATTTTGGTGGTTTTATGAGAAAGTATAGCCGTGATTTGGATATATTCCAACAGTCTCATTTTACACAGGCGAAGTCCGTCTGCGCGGACTAAAACAAAACAAGGGGCTTAAGCCCCTTGTTATAACCTGCAAAAGCAAGTTTTGTTTGTTTAGACGTGGTTTCTAAGCGCCCTTTTAGCTGCAATATTAGCCTAAATCGAAAAGCAAGATTTCGCCGCCGATGTTGGTGCTAATTTCTAACTGTTCTTCGCCGTTGATTTGTACACCATCACCTGCTCTGAGTTCTTCGCCATTTAGGTTAACTATGCCTTTGGCTACTTGTAACCAGGCATAGCGATCGCTTTTGACTTGATAATTAACAACATCACCATCCTCTAAAACAGATGTGTATAAATCAACATCTTGGTGAATTGTCACAGCACCATCGCGCCCATCCCTAGCAGCAATTAAGCGGAGTTTACCGCGCTTTTCTTCGATAGGAAAAGCTTTTTGTTCATATCTTGGCGTTATTCCTTCTCGATCGGGAAGAATCCAGATTTGTAGTAAATGGAGTGGTTCAGTTGGTGAGGGATTAAATTCACTGTGGCTGATTCCAGTTCCAGCACTCATAATTTGGGCATCACCAGGGCGAATTACCGAACCAGTACCCAAGCTGTCTTTATGCTCTACAGCACCTTCTAAGACATAAGTGAGGATTTCCATGTCACGATGACTGTGGGTAGGGAATCCAGCACCAGGGGCGATGCGATCGTCGTTAATTACGCGCAGAGAACGGAATCCCATGCGGTTGGGATCGTAAAAGCTACCGAAGGAAAATGTGTGATAGCTATCGAGCCAGCCCATTTTTGCATGACCACGGGCATTGCGATCGTGAATTAAGTGGGTAATTGTATTTTGAGACATAGATTTACCTCGCTGTTAATTAGTTGGTAAGCTTAAAAAAACCAAATCTTGTTGTTAGCGATCGCTAATCAAATATGGTTAAGTAAATGTGTAGCGTTTTATCGAATATAATTTTTAGTTTTGAACTTTTCTTACCTAGTTTTGAACTATTTAAATAGTAAAGCATATACATATAAAAAGAAAAGTACGCACTTAAAAGTGACGTACTTACCAAAAAGATACTATTAGATTTGAAAAAGCGGATTCTCAAAAGTGCTTATCTAAAAGCAGGAACTTTTTGAGGTTGAGTAGCACCCGCTTTGCCATTTTCTCCTTTGATTTCTGCTATTTGCAAATGAGCTTCTAAGAACCAGAGTCGTTTGTCAATGGTGCGAGAAATTTCGGTGTAAAGGTCAGCAGTATCGAGGTCGCCTAATTCATCAGTTTTATCGATCGCTTCCCGGAGATGTTTACCATAGGATGCATAACGATCTGACAAGGCTGTTACATGGTCTTTACCATCCAAAATATCTAAGGGATATTCTGGCAAAATTGAATTACTAGCTGCGGCGCGGGCTGTTCCAAAAGCGTATCCGCCTAAAGCTGTAACGCGTTCAGCGACCATATCGATGTATCCTTCTAATTCCCCAGCAAGTTCATCAAATAATAGGTGTAGCTGGTAAAAGTCAGTTCCTTTAACGTTCCAGTGCGCTTGCTTTGCTTGGGTTTTCAAATCCGAAGTAGCTGCCAAGGTTTGGTTGAGAAGTACCACGATTTGCACTCGCGCTTCGGCGGGAATATCAATACGGGTAGGGTACAAACGTGATGCAATGGTGTTGTCGCTCATGATTCTACGTTGTTAATGCCTTTTACATCTAACTCTACAGAATTGTTTGGCTTGGCGAAACTCTCTGACGACCGATTGAATTAATGCCTGAATATGTTAAACTTTATGACTATTAGTCAAATACGGTGGTTTTTTATAGTATTAAAAGTACCACCAAAAAGGCGATCGCGAATTACATCATTGTGCAAAAAGTCATGGGGAAAACCCAATTCAATTTGACTGATTTCATCTAACCGTTGCAGATGTTCTGGCGAAAGTGTGACTTCTATTGAAGCTAAGTTATCTTGAAACTGCGTTAATTTACGTGCGCCAATAATCGGAATAATCACACCACTTTGAGCGCGTAACCAAGCTAATGCTACCTGTGAAGGTGTACGATCAATTTCTGCCGCAACTTGACTAACAACTTCAGCGATCGCTAAATTCTTTTCAGAAATCCCTCCGCCTAAAGTTTCGAGTCGCCCTTGTTCAGCGCCTCCTTGAGAAGACCGATTATATTTACCTGTTAACACACCCCCACCCAAGGGCGACCACGGTGTTACTGCTAAATCGAAGGCTTTAGCTAGCGGTAGCAAATCTCGTTCTGGTGTTCGCTGAATCAAACTATACTCAATTTGCAGGGCGACAAACTGCGTCCATCCTTGATAATGGGCGATGGTATTTGCTTGGGAAACGATCCAAGCGGGTGTGTCAGAAATGCCGATGTAAAGTACTTTACCTTGACGCACTACATCATCAAGCGATCGCAAGACTTCTTCAATTGGTGTTGTGAAATCCCAAGCGTGCAACCAGAATAAATCAATGTAATCAGTATTCAACCGTTTGAGACTACCTTCCAAAGACTGAATTAAATTCTTGCGATGGTTTCCACTGGCGTTAGGGTCACCCTTTCGATCGTTCATCCGCAAGGGAAAGGAATATTTTGTCGCAACTACAAAGCGTTCGCGTTCTTTAGCAATCAACTCGCCGACAATTTTTTCACTGCTACCATCGGTATAACCGTTGGCGGTGTCAATGAAATTTCCCCCTGCTTCTACATAGCTATCAAAGATTTTCCGACTTTCGTCAACAGATGCACCCCAACCCCAATCTTCACCAAAGGTCATGGTTCCCAAGGAGAGTTCAGAGACTCTTAACCCGCTTTTACCCAAGAGTTTGTATCTCATGAATATTTTCTCATTAATGAAAAAACTATGGCATTTACCATTCCAAGGGCATGATAACTGGAAATCAGGGACGATGTTTGAAGACAAACCGTTTAGTATTTGTATTGTCGTGCTATTTAAATACGGCGATCGCTTTGCAATGCTACTCGGATTAAGGCTAAAAAATAAAAATGTGTAGGTTACGCTAAAGCCTAACCCAACCTACAAAAATAAATTATTAAATATACTTTTGTTTTAATAATATAGATTTTTTTGCTAAAAAATAAGAATGCTAATTATTTTTGGTAAGAGTAATTTATATAAACATTTTATAGTCCTTTGTAAACTATGATTGTAGGGCTTTCATGCTGTATAAAAGCATCGTGATATAAATTAAAAAATGGATTGTTTTAGGATTTTATTAATTATCCTGCGATCGCAGACCATGCTGTAGGGGCATAGCAATGCTGTATAATAAGCCTACGTCAAGTCAAAACAAGACATAATGACCTATACCTCGCCCAAACTGCTTACCTTCGAGGAATTTATAGCTCAATATGGCGATAATACACGCTACGAATTAATCGACGGACAATTAAGAGACATGGAACCTACAGGGCCACACGAAGCTGTTGCTGGTAGTATTGCTGGTAGAATCTATGTCGAAATTTTTAATTCTAATTTCAACTGGCTAATTCCAAAAACTTGTCTGATTAAACCGCCTGCGGCTGAAGCCACAGCACTGCGTCCTGATGTAATTGTTTTAGATAAAGCAGAACTGAGTAAAGAACCACTTTGGCAAAAAGAACCAATAATTTGTAACGGCAATACAATCAAACTTGTTGCTGAAGTTGTGAGTACTAATTGGCAAGATGATTATGCAAGAAAAGTTGAAGAATACGCTTTTCTTAACATCCCAGAATATTGGATTGTGGACTTTCGTGGCTTGGGTGGTTTGCAGTTTATCGGCAATCCTAAACAACCAACATTTACGATTTGTCAGTTAGTTAATGGTGTGTACCAGCAACAACAATATCGCTTAGGAGATACTATTTATTCTGGTGTCTTGCCAAATTTACAACTAAAGCTAGACGACATTATGCATATTTAAACTGGAGACTGGTTCGGTGAGGCAAGAGCGATCGCTATGGTTTTCTAAGCTAGAATACCAAAGTTGTGTTTTAGATATAGCAGTTGCCAGGTAGATTAGGACATAATGACAAGCGTAAATCTCAGGAATAGCAAGGTTTTTACCTCCTGCCTCCTGCCTCACTTCTCTACGAGAGGCTGCGCCAACGACTACGCTCAGTGACCACCTGCCTCCTGCCTCCTGCTATACATCCGATAATTCAATTGCCAAAGAGCCATTATTTTTATGAATTACTTCGTAATCTACGACGGGAATTGTAATCTCTGCGTTACCCTGGTGCAATTGCTAGAAACTTTAGACCAAGGAAAGCTGTTTCGCTACAGTCCCATGCAAGATGAGCAGACAATTTTACAGTGGGGAATTTCAGCCCAAGATTGCGAACAGGGGATGATTTTAATTGATGGCAATGCCCCTCAAAGACGTTGGCAAGGCAGTAATGCAGCAGAAGAAATTGGGCGGTTATTGCCAGCAGGAAGTATATTTGTAGACGCTTATCGAGCATTACCGGGGATGAAATGGGCAGGCGATCGCTTTTACGAGCAAATCCGCGATAACCGCTACGCAATCTTTGGTAAACGTTCTAATACATATCAATCATCGTACTGTGTAGATGGTAGCTGCAAGCCAACTTAAGCTCAAATGCTTGCCCCACATACGCTTTACCCCACCCCAACCCCTCCCCTTGGCAAGGGGAGGGGCGGTTTTGGCTTTAGACAAAACCGGGGTGGGGTGACGCGGATAGTGATGGTAAACGAGTGGATTTAATATCAGGTGATTATAGAGCTTTCACGTGAAGTTGACACCAATGCTTCTGCCCCCTGCCTTCTGCCCCTTTGGTCATTAGACAGAGTTTATTTTAGTCAAAAATCCCCCTCCAGATGCTAGCAAAATGTCTGCTAGACCAACCATTATGCTATCTGGCGTCTTTGTAAACATTGTGCAATCAATGACATTTGCGATCGCGCCATACCATAATTTGGCACAACAAAGAATCTGACGGGAGGATACTGCGTGAAAATTGGTGCTCAATACTTAGGTAACGGAGAGTGTGAATTTACAGTTTGGTCTCCGCTATTAGATAGCGTCACGGTAAAAATTTTGACGCCAGAACAGCAGTTAATTCCCCTCAAGCCTCAATCTGAGGGATACTGGCACACGAAAGTCAACGATGTGTATCCGGGTACGCTTTATCGGTATGTCTTGAATGGCCAAGACAACTTTGCCGATCCGGCGTCGCAGTATCAACCGGAAGGGGTACATGGGCCGTCGCAAATTGTCGATCATGACTTTGAGTGGACTGATGAAGGATGGGCGGGCATTCCTGTAGAGTCGATGATTTTCTATGAAGTTCACGTTGGGACATTCACGCCGGAAGGAAGTTTCACCGCCATTATTCCGCGTTTACCAGAACTGAGAGAACTGGGAATTAACGCCATTGAAATCATGCCGATCTCCCAGGTTCCGGGAGACACTCATATTGAAGCATCTCTGGCATATCGCAACTGGGGCTATGATGGCGTTTATCCTTATGCTGTCCAAAATTCCTATGGTAGTCCAGCCGAACTCAAGCAACTGGTAAATGCTTGCCATCAAAATAATATCGCCGTTGTGCTGGATGTGGTGTATAACCACTTTGGGCCGGAAGGCAACTATATGAGTCAGTTCGCGCCCTACTTTACTAAAACCTATAAAACGCCGTGGGGCGAAGCAATGAATTTCGATGATGCCCATAGTCAGGGTGTGCGAAATTATTTTATCGAAAATGCGCTTTACTGGTTGGGCGAATTCCACATTGATGCATTGCGGCTGGATGCTATTCAAGCAATTTATGACTTGGGAGCCAAGCATTTTTTATGGGAATTGGCGGAAGCAGTTCATCATTTCTCACAACAAGGACAAAGATGGAAACGCCATTTGATAGCCGAAAGTGACTTGAATAATCCGCGAATAATTCGTCCAGCAGAATTGGGTGGATATGGACTCGATGCTCAGTGGAGTGATGATTTTCACCACGCATTGCATACACTGTTGACAGGCGATCGCCAAGGATATTATCAAGATTTTGGCAAATGTGCCGATTTAGCAAAAGCTTATAGCGATACTTTTGTCTACGATTGGAAATACTCGCCCGATCGCAAACGATTTCATGGCTTATCTTGCCGCGATCGCCCTTTGTCACAGTTTACAGTCTGTATTCAGAATCACGATCAAATCGGCAATCAAATGAAAGGAGAACGCCTCGGCCAGAAAATCTCTTTTGAGGGATTGAAATTAGGTGCTGGGGCTGTGCTGCTATCGCCCAACTTACCCCTGTTGTTCATGGGAGAGGAATACGGCGAAACTGCACCCTTTATTTACTTTGTCAGTCACTCCGATCCAGATTTAATTCAAGCAGTTCGAGCCGGACGCAAACAAGAGTTTGAAGCATTTCACTTCGCAGACGATCCCCCAGATCCAGAATCATCAGAAACTTTCCTCAAGTCTAAACTTAATTGGGAATTACGCAATCAAGGAAAACACAAAATTCTCTGGGATTGGTATCGTCAGTTAATTAATTTACGGAAGACACATCCAGCCCTGCTCAACCAAGACCGCAATTTCATCGAAGCAACTAGCGATGAAGAGAAAGAGATAGTCATCGTGCGGCGTTGGTGCGAATCGAGTGAAATAATATTTGTGATGAATTTCAATTCGTCGGCAGTGACAGTAACTTTGCCGTTTGAGCATAATGCTAATAAATTGTTGGACTCTGCTGATACCTCATGGTCTGGGCATGGTTCTGAAGCTGCTGAACATCTGTCTGCGGGCCAAGAAGTGAAATTGCAACCTACTAGTTTAGTACTCTATGAAAAAGGATGAGGGAGATAGTTAGAACTTAAAGTTTCAGCCTTATAACCTCAAGGTTCGAGCAAAAAGGCTTAATGTTTGAGCATAAAGGCTTAAGGTTCGAGCATTAAGGCTTAAGGTT
>NZ_JAVRCA010000015.1:77852-162913 GCF_034530995.1 Nostoc sp. DedQUE04
CATAAAGGCTTAAGGTTCGAGCATTAAGGCTTAAGGTTCGAGCATTAAGGCTTAAGGTTCGAGCATTAAGGCTTAATGTTTGAGCATAAAGGCTTAATGTTTGAGCATAAAGGCTTAATGTTCGAGCTAAAAGGTTGTTTGAATAATGGTTGGCTGCGATCTTAGGTCACTTATCGATCTCCCCTAACCCCCCTTAAAATTTACCCCACCCTAACCCCCTTTAAAATTTACCCCACCCTAACCCTCCCCTTGTAAAGGGGAGGGAACTAGATTAGATTTCTTGTTTCCCCCCTTTACAAGGGGGGATTAAGGGAGGTAACACCTTTTTGCTACCGAGAAGAGGACTTTTCAAACATCCTCTAAAAGGTTCAACGTTTAACCTCAAAACCTCATCTTCCACCCTGCGGGAAGCTAAAGCTACATCCCCCTTACTCCCCACTCCTACTAAAAAAATATGCGAATTCCCACCGCCACTTATCGAATTCAGTTTACACCTCAGTTTGGCTTTGACAACGCCAAAGCGATCGCAGCTTATCTAGCAGATTTAGGTGTTTCCGATTTATATGCTTCCCCCATTTTCAAAGCACGATCCGGGAGTACGCACGGTTACGATATAGTAGATGCGACTCAACTTAACCCAGAACTGGGAACTAATGAGTCCTTTGATGCATTAGTTGCTGAAGTTCAATCTCTTGGTATGGGCTGGTTACAAGATATTGTGCCCAACCACATGGCCTATAGCAGCGAAAACGATTACTTGATGGACGTATTGGAACACGGCCCAGATTCCAGCTATACCGATTACTTCGATCTTTCTTGGAATGCTCCCTTTGGCGATCGCCAAGAGCGAATTCTGGCTCCTCTGCTCGGAGATTTCTATGGTACATCCCTGGAAAACGGACACATTCAACTGCAATACGAACAAAACGGTTTAACCGTCAACTATTACAGCTTAAAATTGCCACTGCGGCTAGAATCTTATACAAAATTTATCAGCCATAATTTAGGTAAACTCACGCGCACACTGGGACGCAATCATCCCGATTTTATTAAACTATTGGGGATTCTCTACATTCTCAAAAGTGTGCCCTCAGAAGTTGCCGGAAAACAGCGACAAGACCAAATCGCATTTATTAAAGGATTGCTTTGGGAACTCTACACCACAAATGATACCATCCGCGAGTTTATTGACGAAAATCTCCAAACATTCAACGGAGAACCCGGTAATTCCGAAAGCTTTAACCTCCTAGATGAATTACTGAACGACCAGTTTTACCGCCTCGCCTTCTGGAAAGTTGGCGCGGAGGAAATGAATTACCGTCGTTTCTTTACTGTCAATGAACTGATTTCCGTTAAGGTTGAAGAAGTGCGGGTTTTTAATAATACCCACAGCCTCATTCAGAAACTAGTTGAAGAAGGCAAATTTACTGGTTTACGGATTGACCATATTGATGGACTTTATAACCCAATCCAGTATCTCGAAAGACTGCAAGAAAAGATGGGAGATGTTTATATCACCGTCGAGAAGATTTTAGAACTCACCGAAGAGTTGCCGGAAAACTGGAAGATTCAAGGAACATCTGGATATGACTTTCTCAACTATGTAAATGGCGTATTTTGTCAAACAGAAAATGAATCATCCTTCGATAAAATTTACCAAAACTTTATCAGTTCCAGAGCAGATTATGACTCAGTAGTGAAGGATAAAAAGCACCTGATTTTGGAAAAAAATTTAGCAGGTGATATTGACAATCTGGCTCTTTTGTTAAAGAACGTTTCCAGCAAATATCGCTACGGCAATGATTTTACACTGAATGGATTAAAAAGAGCGATCGCCGAAGTTTTGACACTGTTTCCAATTTACCGCACCTACATTACGCCCGATGGAATTGGAGAAAGCGATCGCGCTACCATTCAAGAAGTAATTAGCCAAACCAAAGAACAAGTGCCACTGTTGCAGAATGAACTGACCTTTATTGAAAAGTTAATGCTGCTAGAGTTTGATAATTCTCTGACTCAAACAGAACGCGAACAGTGGATATATTTTGTCTTGCGAATGCAGCAATACAGCGGCCCGCTAATGGCCAAAGGCGTAGAAGATACCACATTATATGTTTACAATCGGTTGCTGTCGCTGAATGAAGTCGGCGGAAATCCCGGCCACTTTGGCATCGAATTAGCCAAATTCCATGCCTTTAACAAACAGCACCAAGCAACCTGGCCTCACACAATGAACACCACAGCCACCCACGACACCAAGCGCGGCGAAGATGTGCGGGCAAGGTTGAATGTCCTCTCAGAAATCCCCGATGAATGGGATCAGCAGGTAAATACCTGGAGTGCCATGAATCGAGGACATCGTAGCCATCGCCACGGGTTTGCGATGCCCGATCGCAACGACGAGTATTTTCTCTATCAAACCCTAGTAGGGGCGTTTCCCTTTGCCGAACACGAACATGCATCCTTCGTGGAACGGGTGAAAGACTATATAATAAAAGCAATACGAGAAGCGAAGGTGCATACAGCCTGGTTACGACCTGATAGTGAGTATGAAGAAGCTTGTACCTCCTTCATTGGGAAAGTACTCGATCCTGCTATATCCGGGGAATTTCTAGAAGCGTTTCGTCCATTTCAACAGCGAATTGCAGAGTATGGGATATTCAATTCCCTTTCCCAAACTTTACTGAAGATTACCGTACCTGGCGTACCCGATTTATACCAGGGAACGGAACTTTGGGAACTGAGTTTAGTCGATCCAGATAATCGCCGTCCTGTGGATTTTGAACAGCGACGTACTTACTTAAGCACTATCCGCGAACAGGCAAAAACAGACATTTTGGGACTAATTCAGGAGTTACTAAACGACAAAACAGACGGCAGAATCAAACTGTTTTTAACGGCTCAATTACTCCAAGCCAGAACAAACTATGTCTCATTATTCCAGGACGGCGATTATTTACCGTTAGAAGTTCAGGGAACCTACGCCAATCATATTATCGCCTTTGCACGGCGGGAGGGGAATCAAACAGCGATCGCGATCGCGCCCCGCTTTTTAACCAGCCTCATCCAGCCAGGAGACAATCCTTTAGGCGAGTCAGTTTGGCAAGATACGCATCTGCAACTACCCCCTGGAACTTCCCCTACTTGGAAAAACGTCCTAACTCAGCAACCCTTACAAGCTACAGAAACCCTATCAATCGCAGCAGCCCTCACCCATTTCCCAGTTGCCCTCTTAATTAGCACTGCCGAGTAAAAACAAAAATCTTGTCCCACGCAGAGAGAACCCTGTAAAACCTCAGCGTTCCTCTGCGTTTCCCTTGGCGTTCCTTTGCGTTAAAAAAACAATTCTGTAATTATGACCCCAACACTTACCACAGCACAGATAGACGCTGTGCGCCTCCACATCAAAAAAACGTGGAAAACTTTAACGCGATCGCACGAACACTTATTACAATCTGCCAAGGATACCAAACTAGACCATAAAACAGAAACTCCCTGGATTGTCTACATTTCCCCTTCAGAAGATTGTCCCAACATTCAGACTGTGTTGGAGCGATCGCTATCTCCAAAAGATATGCAACAGCTAGAAATTCGCACTTTGCCAGCAGAAGCAGAAGCGATTAAAGAGCATGGGTTACTATACCTACCAGGGCCTTATGTCGTACCAGGTGGTCGCTTCAACGAAATGTATGGCTGGGACAGCTACTTTATATTGCTAGGACTTTTGCACGATGGAGAATTGGAGCTAGCACAAAGTCAAGTCGATCAATTGTTGTACCAAGTACAACATTACGGCATTATTCTCAACGCCAACCGGACTTATATGCTGTCGCGATCGCAGCCCCCTGTCCTAAGTATGATGGTCTTGGCGTTATTCCAGCACACCCAAGATGAAGAGTGGTTAAAAGCAACCGTACCTCTGTTAGAGCAATTTTATTATTACTGGGTAGTACCGCCCCACCTGAATGCTGCAACCGGCTTATCCAGATTTTATGCCTTTGGGGAAGGCCCAGCGCCAGAAGTTTTGTTTTCCGAGCGAGATGAAGAGGGAAAAAGCCACTACGATCGCGTCAAGGAATATTACCAAACCTTTGAGGTTGAAGATTACGATGTCAATCTTTACTACGATCGCGAAAATGACAAACTGACCAATCTATTTTACAAAAGCGATCGCACCATGCGCGAGTCTGGTTTTGATATCACCAACCGATTTGGCCCTTTTAGTGCTGATATTCTCCACTACGCTCCTGTGTGCCTCAATAGTTTCTTGTATCAGGTGGAACAAGACATGGCGCAAATTAAGCATATTCTGGGGAACGAACAATTGGAACAAAAATGGAGCAATCGCGCAGATATCCGCCGCGATCGGATCGATCAATTTCTCTGGGATGAAGAACAAGGATTATATTTCGACTATCATTTCCAGAATGGAAAACGCCGCCGCTACGAATTTGCTACCACGTTTTATCCTCTCTGGCTGGGAATTGCTTCTCCAACTCAAGCCAAACGCGTCGTAGAAAATCTCTCTTTGTTTGAAGCCCCAGGCGGAATTTTTACCAGTACTCGTGTCACCGGCAATCAGTGGGATGCTCCCCTTGGCTGGGCACCATTGACATTAGTTGCAGTCCTTGGACTTCACCGCTATGGGTATCATACAGAAGGCGATCGCATTGCCAACAAATTTTTAGCTATGGCAGTTAAAGAATTCGAGCGTCACAATACTTTAGTTGAGAAATATGATGTTGAACGCTGTTCTGCCAACGTTTCCGACGAAATCTGCTTTGGATATAGTTCTAACGAAGTTGGTTTCGGCTGGACAAATGGAGCGATTCTGGAACTCTTAGCGATCGGCGATCGAAAAGTTTAAAGTCAGAATTCAGGAATCATGAATCAGAATTTAGAATATAGAAGGAATCTAGTATGATTGGCATATTTATTCATTCAATATTCTCCTGACTCCTGAATTCTGAATTCTGACTCCTAAGGAATAATCACAATGGTTCAATCAGCTTCAAAAGTTCTAACCGTTGATGAATTTATTAGCCATTACGGTGAGTGCGATCGCTATGAACTAATTGATGGTGAATTAATCGAGATGGAACCAACCGGGCCACACGAGCAAGTATCTGCATTGATTGGGCGAAAGCTGAATGTAGAAATCGATCGTCAGGATCTAAGCTACTTTATTCCCCATCGCTGTCTAATCAAACTCTTAGGAACAGAAACAGCTTTTCGTCCCGATGTGATTGTGTTAGACCAAACTCAATTAATTAATGAACCATTATGGCAACAACAACCTGTAATTACATTAGGGAACTCAATAAAACTGATTGCTGAAGTTGTCAGCACAAACTGGCAAAACGATTATGCCCGTAAAGCCGAAGACTACGCCCTGTTAGGAATTCCTGAATATTGGATTGTTGATTATTTAGGTATCGGTGGCAGAGAATATATTGGTAAACCCAAACAGCCAACGGTGACAATTTGCAGCCTAAGAGAGGATGAGTATCAAAAACAATTATTTCAAAATAACGATCGACTTATCTCCTTAATCTTTCCCAACTTGCAACTAACGGCACAACAAATATTTTCGGCTGGACAATCTGTTATTAAGTAGTTTATGTCAAGCGCAACGCAACTATAGCAATCCTATTTGATTGCTTCTCCACCGAGAAAATCAGATCCCCGATTTATTGAAGAAGTCGGGGATCTTTTTGTTCATAAATATTTTTCACATACCGGATCGGCATCTACCAATTATCATCTCTATCTTCGTCGTAAGGCTCACCTGTAAAAGGTTGTACGCCAACAGCAGGATAAGCATCATCCGTAGGGCCAAAAATCCGCATTGCAGCTTCAGAAATATACTGGGTTATGTTCGCAATGATTTTGGAAATATCCATAATATTGGACTCCTTCTTTTTGAGTCGCTTTAATGGTGATGCTTATACTCTAATCCTAATACTCAAACCTTGCTCATATTCTCAATATATTGAGAATATATGCAATCTTTATTCAGATAACTTTGCAATACTTTAGCTTGTCAAAAAGTCAAACTTTTCTCTTCGATTCTAATTGTAACATAGTTGTTTCTTTCAACCCATTTGGGAAAAGAGCGAAGCAAAACAAACTTTCTCTGACTGGATATTATTTCCCTTGGTTAGCCACCCGCTCTGATTAACATTATTGCTAGCCATTACTATTAAAAAATATTAAGTATTTGATGAAGTTAGTATTAAGCTACCGATAAATCTACTGTTCTACGGCAATCTCAGACAATATACTTGCAGGGAGTTGACATTATTTATGGTAAATATTACCATAAATAAAAGAAGCATCTTGTAAGGAAGCTCTTGCATGACCACTTTGCCAGATTTGGACTATGTATATAAACAGCAAAGCCAGCAGAACCCGGAACTTAACCTTTCTGCCGATGACTACAGCTTGCTGACCGACCTTTACCAGTTGACGATGGCAGCTTGTTACACAGGCGAAGGTATAGAACAACGACGGGCAAGCTTTGAATTGTCTGTCAGACGGTTGCCAGAGGGTTTTGGTTATTTAATTGCAATGGGGCTGACGCAGGCATTGGAATATTTAGCCAAAATCCGCTTTAGTTTGGCGCAAATTGCAGCATTACAGGCAACGGGAATTTTTGCTCACGCAGGCGATCGCTTTTGGTCGCTTTTAGCTGAGGGAAAGTTCACGGGTGATGTTTGGGCAGTACCAGAAGGGACAGCCGTGTTTGCCAATCAACCACTGTTGCGGGTGGAAACACCCCTTTGGCAAGCGCAACTAGTAGAAACTTACCTGCTGAATACGATTAATTACCAGACTTTGATTGCCACAAAAGCAGCCCGGTTGCGGGATGTAGCGGGGGAGTCAGCAACACTTTTAGAATTTGGCACCAGACGAGCATTTAGTCCCCAAGGGTCTTTGTGGGCAGCACGGGCGGCGTTGGCAGGTGGGTTAGATTCCACTTCCAATGTGTTAGCAGCGCTACAACTGGGACAAAAGCCAAGTGGTACGATGGCACACGCCTTAGTGATGGCATTGTCAGCAATAGAAGGCACTGAAGAACAAGCTTTTAGTGCATTTCATCGCTATTTTCCGGGTGCGCCATTACTAATTGATACTTACGATACCATTGCTGCTGCCCAGCGCTTGGCCGAAAAAGTAAATTCCGGGGAAATGCAATTAACAGGAGTGAGATTGGACTCAGGAGATTTAGTTACCTTATCAAAACAGGTGCGATCGCTCCTTCCCGGTGTGCCAATTTTTGCTAGTGGCGACATAGACGAGTGGGAAATTGCCAGATTAAAAGCTGCTGGAGCGCAAATTGATGGTTACGGACTGGGAACGCGACTAGTTACAGGTTCGCCTGTCAATGGAGTTTATAAACTTGTAGACATTGATGGCATCCCAGTCATGAAGCAATCGAGTAGTAAAGTTACTTATCCAGGACGCAAGCAGATTTTTCGCTCGTTTACGGGAGGTAAGGTAAAAGCAGACAGGTTGGGACTCTTAGATGAAATTGCTTTGGATGAAGAACCTTTGTTGCAGTTGGTAGTGCAAGAAGGTGAACGGATACAGCCTTTGGAGTCGTTGACAACAATTCGTCAGCGTACCGCCGCCTCAGTTGCGAGTTTGCCACAACAAACACGGCGTTTGCACGATCCTGTCTCGGTGCAGGTGGAAATTTCTGAGGGGTTACGGGTGTTGACTGAAGAAACTAAGAAACGTAGACGCACCAGCGGCTTGCCGTAGGCTACCGCAGAGGCACAAAGAACACAGAGGTAAGAAGTACTCTTTCAGTCTGTCTTAATTACGAACTACGAATTACGAATTACGAATTATTATGAGAGTTGCTTTGTTTGGAACTAGTGCCGATCCGCCAACTGCTGGACATCAAGAAATTCTAAGTTGGTTGTCTGAGCGTTATGATTGGGTAGCGGTTTGGGCGGCGGATAATCCATTTAAGTCTCATCAAACACCCTTAGAACATCGGGCGGCAATGCTGCAACTGTTGATTGCAAATATAGACGCACCACGGCACAATATTGCTTTGGAACAAAAATTGAGTAGTTTCAGAACGCTGGAAACAGTGGAAAAAGCCAAGCTTACTTGGGGTGAAGAGGCTGAATTGACATTGATCGTTGGTTCAGATCTACTGACTCAGCTACCACGTTGGTATCGCATTGAAGATTTGTTACAGGAAGTGCAACTACTGATTGTACCGCGACCCGGATATGTAATAGATGAGTCTAGTTCAGAGGTAGTGCAAAAGCTGGGAGGGAAAATAGCGATCGCTAGTCTGACTGGTCTAGATGTTTCCTCAACAGCCTACCGCGAACATAGAGATCCCCAAGCCCTCACAGCCCCTGTAGTTGCCTATATTAATCGAGAGCATTTGTACGAATGCCAGGACGTTCACCAAAAAAGATACCAACTCCGTTAAACCAACAACCTTTGGCCGATTTCAAGGTTGGTGTGGATAATGTAATTTTTTCTGTAGATACTGTACAAAATCGGCTGTTAGTTCTACTAGTAATGCGGCAGCAAGAACCATTTTTAAATCATTGGAGTCTTCCCGGTACTTTGGTACGTCCAGGAGAGTCTTTAGAAGATGCCGCTTATCGCATTATGGCGGAGAAAATTAAGGTCAATAATCTCTATTTAGAACAACTCTATACATTTGGCGGGCCAAATCGCGATCCACGGGAAGCAACTGATAGTTATGGTGTGCGTTATTTATCAGTTAGTTACTTTGCCCTAGTGCGATTTGAAGAAGCCGAATTGATTGCCGATCGCATGACTGGCATCGCTTGGTATCCGGTAAAACAAGTACCGCAATTAGCTTTTGACCATAACGAAATTCTGGCTTATGGGCACAGGCGATTGCGAAATAAATTAGAGTATAGTCCGGTGGCTTTTGAAGTCTTGCCAGAAATGTTCACCTTGAATGATTTATATCAGTTATACGTCACAGTTTTAGGTGATAACTTTTCCGATTATTCTAATTTTAGAGCGCGTCTACTCAAGTTAGGTTTTTTATGCGATACCGGAATTAAGGTATCACGGGGCGCTGGCCGTCCAGCTAGTTTGTATAAGTTTGACGCAGAAGCTTTTGCTCCCTTAAAAGATAAACCTTTAGTGTTTATTTAACCAATCTCTACCCCAAGTCAAGAGTTAAAAGTCTTAAGTCCAGAGTAACTTATGACTCCTGACAAATGACAAATGACCAATGACCAATGACCAATGACAAATAATATGAAAATTGCGATCGCTCAAATTAATCCGACAATTGGTGATTTGCTTTTAAATGCCCAAAAAATCCTGGAAGCGGCACAACGAGCAGCATCTAGCGGTGCGCGTTTGTTGCTGACACCAGAACTTTCTCTATGTGGCTATCCACCAAGAGATTTATTATTAAATCCTAGTTTTGTGGAAGCGATGGGCATCACTTTACAAAACTTGGCTGAGGATTTACCACCAAATTTAGCTGTGTTAGTAGGAACTGTTGAATCGAATATCAAAGCAGATATTAGTGGCGGTAAAAATTTATTTAACAGCATGGCTTTGTTAGAAAATGGCACAGTCAAGCAAGTTTTTCACAAGCGACTTTTGCCTACTTACGATGTCTTTGATGAACGCCGTTATTTTGAAGAAGGCTTGCAAGCCAATTATTTCACTCTCGATAATATCCATATTGGCGTAACTATTTGCGAAGATTTATGGAACGATGAGGAATTCTGGGGCAAACGTAGTTATGCAGTAAATCCGATTGCTGACTTAGCAATTTTGGGTGTAGATTTAATTGTAAATTTGTCTGCTTCCCCCTACACGGCTGGTAAGCAACAGTTTCGTGAAACCATGCTTAGGCATAGTGCAATACGTTTTCAACAACCAATGATTTACGCTAATCAGGTTGGCGGAAATGACGATTTAATTTTTGATGGACATAGTTTTGCCTTAAATCGTCAAGGTGAAATTATGTGTCGCACTCGTGGTTTTGACACTGATTTAGTAGTAGTAGAATTTGACGATAAGCAACACGATTTACAGTTGGGTTCTGTAGAACCAATGTATGAATCGGAAGATGAAGAAATTTGGCAAGCTTTGGTTTTGGGAGTGCGAGATTACGCTCGTAAGTGCCGCTTTTCTAAAGTAGTGTTGGGTTTAAGTGGCGGGATTGACTCGGCCATAGTAGCTGCGATCGCCACGGCTGCACTTGGTAAAGAAAATGTCCTCGGTGTTCTCATGCCTTCCCCTTACAGTTCGGAGCATTCGATTAGCGATGCTGTGGCGTTAGCCGAAAATTTGGGGATTAAGACTAATCTTTTACCAATTGGCGAATTAATGCAAGGCTTTGATCGCACTTTAGATGATTTGTTTGCGGGTACAGAGTTTGGACTGGCTGAAGAGAATATTCAATCTCGGATTCGCGGTAATTTATTAATGGGGATCGCCAATAAATTTGGCTATCTGCTTTTATCTACCGGTAACAAGTCAGAAATGGCTGTGGGTTACTGTACTCTCTACGGCGATATGAATGGCGGTTTAGCAGTAATTGCAGACGTACCTAAAACCCGTGTGTATTCACTTTGCCATTGGTTAAATCGCCATAATGAAATCATCCCGGAAAACGTCTTGACTAAAGCACCCAGCGCCGAACTCAAACCAGGCCAAGTGGATCGAGACTCTCTACCGCCTTACGAAATTTTGGACGATATTTTGCAACGCCTGATTCACAACCACCAATCAGCAGCACAAATTGTTGCAGCCGGTCACGATGCGGTAATTGTAAACCGAGTAATTCAAATGGTGGCGCGGGCTGAATTTAAACGGCGACAAGCACCCCCCGGTTTAAAAATTACCGATCGCGCCTTTGGAACCGGTTGGCGAATGCCAATTGCTAGTAACTGGGTTGGTGTCAAAAATGCTTACCAGACTAAAACCACAGCTACACCTAACCTTAGTTTGTTGTGATGGACAAAATGCTCATCCACAAATCAAGTAATTAGTTATCAAACCTCTTCCTACTTTAAACTTTTATTAAAGTCTGTCCTTCTCCGAGGCGAAGAGGGACAGGTTTTACATTCTTCGTTAAAAGTCGTGTGATTTATCCTAAGCAGCAAAGTCATACACTGGCGTTTCAAGAATACGAACAGGCTGCTGTTGGTTGTAAATAATCTGCTGCAAGCGTTCTACAGTAGAGGGAGAGAAAAATTGTTCTCCTGTCTCTGGATTCACCCGCGCAGGTACATTTTCAATTAAGTAAAATTTGCCATTCATCTCTAGCGTGTAAGTTACTGTTTGTTCTACTAGTGTTTCATTCGAGTTACTGCTCATCATTGCTTCTCCTTCGGGTAAAGTCATTGTTCCAGAGGTTGGAGTCAGGCTCGTAAACGGTAATGATTTTGATTAATGGGCGAGAGGGATAGCTACATTGAAGGTGAAATTGTCTAGTTAAAAGGGCGTAAATCTAGCTTGTCGGAGACATTGCTCAACCTCTGAACTCGAACCATATTACCGAAAAAAATTTAATAGATGTCGCCAATAAATAGTTTTTTCTTCAGTGTAATATCTGTGAATTTTTGTGTGCTTAATCATAAATTAATAGTAAAAATTGTGACATCATCTTTTAGTCAATAGTATAGTTTCAAACAACATCAATTTTAAAAATGATGTTTATACTTAGAAGTAAGTAAATGAAAGCAGGTGCATAATGAAACTACAAGATTTCTTGGGAAAAGATGAGAAATGGTCATTTGATGCGATCGCAGAAGATGCAGACTTGGCTCGTCAGATTCAGATATTGTTAATCGGCTTAGGTTTGCTGGAACCTCCAGCCGATGGTAAATTTGGCCCTGTTTCTGTCATATCTCTCAAAAAATTTCAAGAATTAATAAAGACTGAAGAGAGTGGTTTTTTAGGAGCAGTCACAGCCAAGAAACTAATCGAAACCAAAATAGACGATCTTCCTCAACCCCCCTTAAAACTAGGCAATGACATCGCTAGTAAGATTGTGAAATATATGTTAGCCAAAGGTTATCAAGTATTTACCAATCCCAAAGAATACAATATTGTTTATGTAGAGGGTATCAATGGAGACTGGACTCTCAACAGTGATACACCCAATCAATTTAACGATCGCCGGATTGTAATTGAAGTAGTAAATGGTGTTCCCAAAATCGTAGATCACTGGGAAGCTACTACAGAACCAGGGAAGTACTACACTTACAATCCGATGAATCCCAAAGGAGCAGCTAGGATTCAGTTTGGACAATACAAAGCTTGGGCTGTGGGTACTCACGGTACAGCCGAGCCTCATGAAGCATTAGTGCAAGTTGGAGATATAACAGTTTGTAGAGATTTCAACCAAGATTTTAAACGGACTGGCGACAAACTTGATACAGGTGATAATTTTTATGTGAATCAACACTACGGCTTTGATTTCCCCCGAAATGATATTCGCCTTGCTAGTGCAGGTTGTTTAGTGGGACGTAGCCGTGAGGGACATAGAGAGTTTATGGCAATTATTAAACAAGACCGACGTTATGTCGCTAATCGCAAATATACTTTTTACACTACCGTCATTCCTGGAGATGATTTACTGTAAACGTTTACAGGATGAGGTAATGATTAATTAGTAGCATTCATTAGACCTGCCTTGAAAATAAGGCAGGAGGCAGAAGGCAGGAGGCAGGAGGAAAAGACATTTTCATTGTTCCTTGTGAGCGCAGCTCATGAAGTTTCTTGCAAAAATCCTTGAATCACGCCCTACAGTGTACACAACAAGTCTAAAATAGCTGAAAAACCCAAGGTTTTACACCACCCTAACCCTTCCCTTATAAAGGGGAGCCACTGCGTTGGACGGGTTTCCCGGCTTGAAGCAAGTGGCGTGAGGGAACAAGATTTCTCGTTCCCAGTCTCCGACTGGGAATGCATTCATTGAGTCTCTGACTCAATATCTCACTGGAGGCAGAGCCTCTAAATCAGGCATTCCCAGTCGGAGACTGGGAACGAGATCAACAAGAAAACAATGGAAAATCAAGCTTTTTTCGACTTGTGTGTACACCGTAGGGATAAGGGGAGGGTTAGGGTGGGGTATTTTTGTACTTCATTAATTTACAATCTGCTGTATTGTTGTGATGCGAGATAAAGTAAGGTAGCACAGCTGGACTACCTTACTTTGTCTAACTTTGTTCTTGTGGTTGCCCTATCTGTGCCGTCAATTTCTCTTTATCCTGCCTGCGTTTTTTGGCGTAAAGTTGAATAGTGACTGCCATCAAAATAATCATGGCGAAAATAGCCCAAGCAGCCATATCTGTAGGTAGATTATTCTTAAACACAGCCAACAAAACGATCGCTACTAACATAACTGTAGGCGCTTCATTTAAAGCACGTAATTGCTGACTATTCCAGCGACATTCATCTACTGCTAATTTCTTCATCAGCCGAGCGCAGTAATGATGATAGCCAATTAAAAGCGCCACAAACAGCAGTTTGATATGCAACCAACCCTCTTTTAAAACGTCCGGTTCAGTGGTTAATAAACCGATGGCCATTGCGATCGTCACAAACATTCCTGGGTTAGTGATGATAGAGTAAAGGCGCTTTTCCATAATTTGATACTGATTTTTCAGTATCGTTCGTGCTGGTTCAGGTTCAACGTTCGCTTCAACGTGATAGATAAAAAGACGTACTAAGTAGAATAAACCAGCAAACCAAACTACAAATCCGACAATATGAAAGGCTTTAAACCATGAATAAGCCATGAATCATAATTTCCTTTACTTGTAATGGTAATAACAAAGTAGTCAGGAGCCAGAATTCAGAATTCAGAATATTCCACCTGAAAAAGGATGGACTTTTAACAAGAAATAACATTTGAATTCTGCCACTCAATCTTCTATTTAGTGGGCTACAATGATGATTTTGCATCCTCTACTAATTAATTCTGACTCCTGAATTCTGACATTCATTTTTATAATATCCATTTTTGCCAAAGCTATAGCAATCCTAAATCATTCGTAAGACAAAACCAAGAACAAATGACCAATTGACTTAGGACAGTCAACACCAAAATTCTCACAAATCAAATAGGATTGCTATATATTGTCAATGAGCATCTTTACGACGCACAAAGGGTAAAAGGTCTTGCAAAATCGTCTCGTGGTAGTGTTCTTGAGGATAATGTCCGACGTTATTAAGTTTTATTAATTCGGCATTTGGTACGGAATTGGCAAAGTTTTCGGCAATGTCTATAGGTAGCCAAGGATCAATCATACCCCATTGAATCAGAATTGGTTGTTGCCATTCTTTAAAGCCAGTTTGGATTTCGGTCATGGCTGAATCAAGCTGTAAATTGCGAATACTTGCTAAGAGACTTCGACCAGACGAAGAAGCAGTTAAAAATGGTTTTCGATAAACATCTAAATCCTTATCTCCTATGCGATAACGGCTTCCGCCTTCTAGCGTTCGATCGACTAACAAGGGGTCTTGGGTCATGACTTCACCTGCTAAAGGTAAACCCATTTGTTTAATTTTCCAGGGTAATTTAGCAGCAGTTGAAATTGGTGTATTTAAAATAGCTATATTGGCAATTTGTTCTGGATGACGCAAAGCGTATTGTAGTCCTACAGAACCTAAAAAACCTTGGACAACTAAAGAAAAATGTTCAAGTTCTAAAGCTTTGACAAATCCTTCTAAAGCTATGATAAAAGCATCGGGAGTGTAAGCAAAATCTCGTTTTTCTGGTTTGAAAGAATTGCCGTAACCAATCCAATCTGGTGCGATCGCTCTTGTCCCCTGATTCGCCAAAGCAGGTATAATATGACGCCAACTGTAACTTTGTGAAACTAAGCCGTGTAGCAATAACACAGGCGCTAAGTCACTTCTGCCGATTGGTAAAGATTCCCGATAAAACCATTCCAGTGAATCTACATTGATTTTATGTTCTTTTATTGACACGCTATTTTCCTATATTGGGCATTTGTCATTTGTCATTTATCATTGGTCATTTGTTATTTGTCAGGAATTATTATTCTCTCCTGCTTTCCCAGTCCCCAGTCCCTACCTAGTCCCTATTCCCCAGTCCCCATTCCCTGAGAAATAATCATCTCACGAATCGCATAAGCTGTAGCGGGTGCTAGTAAAACGCCGTTGCGATAGTGTCCGGTAGCTAGGAGGACGTTACTAAACCCTGGCAACTTACCAATAACTGGGGCTGGGCGACCTTCAGGGCGGGGACGTAACCCCGACCAAGTGCGGAGAATATTTGCTGTGGCTAATTCTGGGCAAAATGCGATCGCTTGTTCTCTAACAGATTTCAGCAGTTCTTGATTTGGTTGTATCTCATCGCCATTGCTGGGAAATTCCACTGTTGCGCCTATCCAATAATCTCCACCGCCCACAGGAACAATATGGACATCATTACCCGTTATCGCTGGCTGGAAATCGGGATTTCCTAATGGATGCCCCACACGCATTTGCAAGGCTTGCCCAAGTACGGGGCGGATATCAATTATCTGATTTAATTTTGCTGTTAGTGGGGTTGAACCTAACCCTGCTGCAATTACAAACCAATCAGCGGTTATTTTTCCTTCTGTAGTCTCTAGTTGATGGCAAAATTCAGGTGTTGAGGTTGGGGCATCCAAAACAGTCACACCAAATTTGAAAGTTACACCATTTTGCTGGGCAGCTTTAACTAAAGCCAATGTCAGGGCAGTTGGATCGAGCTGGCGGTCTTGCAAAGAATAGACAGCGCCAGTAATTTTTTCGTTATTAATTTGAGGACAGATATTCTGGAGTTTAGCCGTGTCCCAAATTTCTAAATTCCAGCCTTGAGAGTGGCGAATTTCTACTAACTTTTCCCATGCTGACATCCCCTCTAGGGAGGAATCAGATAAAAGCATCAGAATTCCCTGACGATTAAAAGGAATTTTGCGACCTGTTAAAGCTTCTAGTTCAGGAATCAAAGTTTCATAGCGTTGGATGCTAGTTTGCCGCATCTGCCAAGCCTTGCCCTTGATTTTTTGGCTGATTGCGCCCATCAAAACGCCAAGTGCAGCGCCCGTGGAAGCTTGTGCTGGTGGTTGGCGATCGCAAACTGTAATTTTCAGCCCTTTTACTAAACTCAGTTCGTAAGCGATCGCAGCCCCAACTACACCACAACCGATAATAACTACATGACTCATTGCTGTTTTGAGGCAAAAATTGAGAGATGTGGGAGATGAGGGAATAGGGAGAGAAATTTTTTCTCTCCTTCATCCTCCTCATCCCCCTTTGCTCATCTTACCTTGGGCTTAACTTGCCTCTGCTTCACTGCTGGTATTAGGAAGCAAGTCGAAGAATTTGTCAATCTCTGCAAAAGCATCTTGGGATTGATTCAAGGCAACTAGAGGATTGCCTGCACTAGTAGCTTTATCAAGCTTAACCAAGTCATTAAACAAATCTCGTGTTATTTGACGTGCTTTGGGTTGGTCATTGGGTAGAAGGTTGGAAGTGACATAAGTCAGGTTCAGCCTTGCTTCTGTCATGGGCCCATGTATAAAGTTACGCACATTAATCCAATCACCTCTTTTAATCAGGGTTGTTAACTCTTGTGAGCGATCGCGCACAGCCTGAATTTCAGGAACATAAGCCTGAATTTTTTCAAGTTGTACTGCTGTGTAAGTCGGAGGTGCTACCGCAACACCAGGGCCACCACAACTAATCAGGAATGTGGCCAATAATACTAGGAAAAATGAAAAAATCGAGCGTTGACGCACCATATATTGAACTTAATTGCTTTTGGTTTACCGATTAACAGTGTCATTTTAGATCGCTAGCGGAGTTAATCGTTCTTGTCAGCCAAGGATTTTGCAGAAAATCTTGATATTTTCTTCAAAGAACAGAGTTTCATCTGCTTTGGAGTAATTTTTAAGTACAATTACTTAATAGGTGTTAGGCAGTCCCAACAAGAAGCGATTTTTGGCTTCTGTTAGTAACGAGGATTGTTAGGAAAATATGATTTAGAGTTGCTAAATCTCAAAGGTCTTGATAAGCTGAAACACCAATAATATAAGCCTTCTGGCGGTTTTTATGTCTTCACATCCTTGAAGATGGCGACGCAATATAGGAGTGTTTTTTAGTGAACGCAGCTGAACAGGCAACGAACCTTGAACTCGCCAGCAACATTGCCACGGTAGTTAATTTGTTCAAATTTGAGTTTCCTGATGCCAAATCCGATCTCAAACCCTGGAAAAATGACCCGGAAACTAGGGAGTTAGTCGATCCAGATTCTATAGATATTGGCTTTCACTTTCCTGGTATTAGCAAATCTTGGCGAAGTCGCAGTATTTTAATTCAAATCCGATTTTATCAAGATCCCATCAATAATTCCCGGCGTGCGATCGGCGTGGAGGTGGCGGGATTCGATCATCGTGGTGAGGCGTGGCGACTTTCTACGGTAGAAAACTGGAGTGTTGTCGGCGCATCTTCGCCTTCTGGTGAAATCGAGGAAAAGCTCAAGCAGATTTGCCGACAGATTTTAGAAGTTTTTAATAAACCAAGTGAATAAAATCAACAATGACAGCACAACTAGAAGTTGTTGCTGCTTTTGAATTACAGCAGATTGCAAGTTAATGAAGTACAAAAATACCCCTCCCTAACCTCCCCTTGGAAAGAGGAGGGAACTAGATTGGGAATTTCCCCCCAATACAGCGGAGGGATTAAGGGGGGTAAAAGATGTACTTCATTTAGATGCAAACTGCTGTAATTTTAGAATTACTAAACATCCTCTCAAATTATCTTTAGAGAACTACAAATTTTTGTACGAGAAAAGAATAAGTGCATCTGCCAAACTAACCAAGATTTTACCCGCCAGGCTCCCATTGAAAGGTGTTCTGTAGATGATAGAGATAAGTCAGAGCTATGTTGATCGTAGTGTAACCACTTGGCTGGTAAGTGTCCCATCGGTGTCATCGGGGACAATTTAAAAGTTAGTTGCTCATAGTCTAACCAGTTTCCCTCTTTTCGCCAACCAAGGCGATCGCCTAGTCTCTTTTCTGTTTCATAATCTACTTGACCACCCATTTCACTCCAGATAGTTTGCTGAACACTGAAACCGAAATAACCATAACTATATTGTTCCCAAAGTTCATCAATGGTATGGATGTCTTGACAACAAAAATTATCAATATCTTCCTTATAAACTTCATTCCAATAATTCTTCTTCATGGCTTTTAGCATTAATTTAGCTGTTTCAATGTCAGCTTCTTTCCACTTATGCTGCGATAGGAGATATCGCAATTGGGTATAATCAATATCTTTATTGCTGAAAAATTCTTTTGTCAATGTAAGATTGTTATCAGTCAGTTCCATCAATCCTGTTTCTTCAACATTAGATAGAGAAACTGTAGAGACAAAATCTACTTCTGCTATTCCTAGCATTTTTCTTTGATCGGTAAGTTGCTTAGATATATAGTTAGCTATTAAATCAATACCCTTGTCTAAAAAGACAAAATTTTCGCTCGAATCTAAATTATAGATTTGCCAATCTAATAATTTAGATTGAATAAAAGCATCTTTTAATCTAGTTTTTTTATCATAACTTGTCACCATAAAATCGAGAAAAGTTTCAGAAATTATCTTAGCTTCTTCAAGGTTAAATAAATTTGACTGATACTTTAAAATATTATCCCCTAAATTTTTAATATCTCCGACAGTTGCGTAAAAATATTCATCTATTTTTACGAATTCATCGATTAAAGATTGAAAAGGACTAAAGTAATCTTGTAAAGAATTCTCAAAATTGATTGCTGTCTGGGCAATTTTTGCTATTTCTTGACGAATTTTATAGGCTTTACTTTGATACTCATAAAGCTCTTGATAGGTATCTAAATCTTCAACTATTTGCTGAACAATTTCTTTTTGTTTTTTTAAATCTTCTGCAAGTTTTTTAATTCCTTCACTAAGCAAGCTTATTTTTTCTAACATCAAAAAATAAGCATTACTTAATAATAAAACTGCTTTAAAGTTTTCTTCTTTCTCCCATCTTAGTTCATTAAGTATTTGGGGATTTTTATAATTCTTTAGCTCTATCTTGCTTCTTTCATCTTCTAAATTTTTTATTGTCAAATATTTCTGTTTAAATAATTCCTTTAAATCATTAATTAAGTTTAACAAAAAATTGTGATAACTATCTTTATAACTGTTTAAAAAGACAATAATCTGATTGTAGTCTTTAATAAATAATTGAATTTCATCAAAAATCTCTCCCTGACTAATTTTTTCTTTTCGCTTAATTATTCCTCCAAGTTTATGATGATATCGAACACCTTCTTTAATTAATCTTTGACGTTCTCTAATTTTTTTTTGAACCGTTTCTATACCGTGATTTTTGAGAATTGGTAATTGATAAGTTCGCTCGTAGATTGAAATACTTTTATAAGTAATTAGTTGTCTTTGCTGTTTAGTTAACATGACCTTAATTTTCACAAACATTAATAGTTCTTAAGTTATTACCCATTTCAATACCTTGGGGTTTTTGTCATAGCGATAGGTAAAACCATCTTTGGTAGTAATGGATTTACCAAGGCTAGCTTTACTTCTGATAGTGTTAATGGGAGAGTTTGTTAATGTCTGCATTTCTTTATGAGAAAGTCCTACAATTGTGTCTATCTCTATCGATATTTCTGGTTGGCTTTGGGATTGATTATCGGGTAAAATATCTATTGTAGTTTCAGGATTTACGGAACTATTAGTGACAATTTCTTTTGCTTTTTGCAGCCGATAATCTTGCACAGTCAAAAGTTGCCAACTGGAATCTTGTGAAAGTTCCAAAACCCATTGATGATAATTAAATAGACTTTCTCGGTGTCCAACACTGATAAAAGTTGTTTTTGTTTCTTGCAACTGTTGATATAAATTGCCTTCATTATTCAAATCCAAAGCGCTAGTTGCTTCATCTAATATCGTGAAGCTAGGGTTAGTAACTAATAATCGTGCAAAAGCCAGACGTTGTTGTTCTCCCAGCGATAATATATTCTCCCAAGGAACTTCTGTATCAAAGCCTTCAACTCGATTTAACAAGTTTTGCAGATTTACTTGTTGTAAAATGTCTTTGAGTTCTGGGTCGGTCATTTGACGATTTGTATTAGGATATATTAACTGTTCGCGCAAAGTTCCTAAGATTATGTAAGGACGTTGGGGTAAAAATAAAACTTCTTCTAGGGGAGGTCGCACCAGGCGACCAGTTCCCGCATTCCACAAACCAGCGATCGCTCTCAATAGAGAACTTTTACCTCGACCACTAGGGCCAATAATTAATAAACCTTCACCTGGTTGAATAGACACTGACAAGTCTTCAACAATCACCTGCTCATAGTTTGGCGTTTGTAAGGTGACATGCTCAAAAGCAAGATGGTTTTCTTCTATTGTTTTAATCGTACTAACGTTCTCTGGTTGTTTGGTAACAGCTTCTAAGGCATCTGAAAATTCAGATAAACGCTCAACATAACTAGAAAATCGTCCGGAATTCCCAAATTCTCTAATTAATGTTGCCATAGCATTGGCAAACGAGTTACAAGCTATACTGGCTTGAACAACTTCTCCAAAATCAGCTTGACCGCTCATATATATAGGTGCGAGTACCAAATATGGGAATATTTGGATAGCAGATTTATATGCTCCGTCAAATAGTTCTTGATTGTTCTCCCAATTAATCTTGCGTTCGATATTTTTTAGGAGATTAATAAATCTTCGTTGAATTATATTAGATTCTTGATTTTCTCCCTGGAAAAAAGCTATTGATTCGGCATGATTACGAACATGAGTCAGACAATAATTGTATTCTGCTTTCAGTTCTAATTCCTCTTGATTAATTTTATTCAATTGTTGACCCAAATAAACAGCAATCAAATTGCCTACGATCGTATAAACAACCAGAACAGTTGCAATAAATTGGGAAATTGACCAAATGATTACTAAAAAAGTCGTCATTTCCAGCACTTTTTCTAGGAAAATAGCTGAAAACGAGAGAGCATTACTGGTAATGGGTTCTATTTCTTGAGATATTCGTTGATCTGGATTATCAACATCGGATCTAAAGTTGATTCTATAATAGGCACGATTGCTAAAATATTTTGATAATGTATGATTATTTAACCATTTGTACCAATCAAGAGCAATTTTTTTTCTAACAAGTTTAGAAAATCCACTTAAGAGTGTTATGCAGATCAGAGCAGCGCTGAAAACTACTATCGTCTTAATAAAGTTAGGATAATCTTTCTCTTCAATTACATCGGTTATATAGCGAGTAACAAAGCTATTAAAAGCCGTTACACCCACTAGTGCGATTATTAATAAAATCAGGAGAATGAGCATCCCCCATATCCGAATCACGTCTGAAAATGCTCTTTCCCCTGACTTGGTTGGATACCAGTAAGGGCCAGCGATCGCTCTGACGCTCTGCCAAAATTTATTAAAATCCGAAGGAGAAGGATCGTTCATTAAGGAGCGATCGCGAGAAACTTTAGTTTGCATATTCTAAAATAAACTGAACATATTTTTGGGATTGAAATATAGAAAAAATCAATGATTAAACAACATAAGCAGGATTTACGCAAAATTATAAAAAACTAACTGCAAATGACATAAATTCAAGAGGTTTCCAAGAGATATTAGGTAAGTTATAACAGGATTGAATATATATCATAAATGTTGAATATAGATATAAAAATTTATAAACTCAATTAACAATTAGCTATTTAAAAAAATAGATAATTTAAAAAATCAAATAATAATTTTAAACTAGTAGAACTTTTAATCAACTTTCACTATGCAACGCTAAATTTAGGATACCAAAGAAACTGCATCATTCTTGCTAGAAGGTGTATCAGTAGCGATCGCAACTGCATTACTAACATTAGGGAGTTCATCTTCCACAAACCGTAGGCGAGGGTACAAGTAGGCAATAGAGGTTTCTAAAATGGTCAAGACTCCCATAATAATCAGTAGAAGTCCCATACCACGACCAGACCCAACACCGATGATTTGTCCGATGCTTCCCGCCAAATAACCATCAGTAGCCATTAAGGGTTCAAAAACCTTCTCAGCTAAAGGCCCAATCGTGATGTAGCCTAGAGGTAAAGCAGCCGCTTCAATCGCGCCTTTGATCGCAAAAACTCTACCTTGCACACTAGGTTCTACTTTTTTTTGCATGACAGCTTGCGTGGAACTGGAAACGATCGGTTGTGTCAAAGAGAATAAGAAAATGCTAGCAGTGAAGATGACAAGAGAGGGTTGCAAACCGGCGGCGATAATAAATACACCATTTAACAGCATACACCCGTATATTGCATAGATGTTGCGTTCTAGTCCTCCCCAGATACTCACGAGCAAGCCGCCTGCTAGAATAGCAATGCCAAATAGCGAAAGAATAGTTCCCAGAACGCTTACTGAAACGAAATTCAACACTAGCGGAACAGTAATGACATTAATACCTCCCACAAGATAAAGACTGGAAGCTGAGAATAAAATTAGTCCCAGCAGTCCGGGTCGAGCGGTCAAATATGTAAATCCGTAAGTTGCTTCACTGAGAAATGAACTTTTTGCAGTTGTAACAACACTTGTGTTGACTTGCGGGAACCGAACTAGCATCAGGGAGACAACAGCGACCGAGACACTGGTTACGTGAAGCAAAATAATCCCTTGGAAATGAACAATGCTTAGTAGAATACCTCCGAGAGTTGGTGCAATGATTATGGAAATGCCATACATCAGACTCATCAGACCGTTAGCACGATTGAGGTGCTGTTTTGGCACAAGTAAGACTGTTGATGCTGTATAAGCTGGCATGTGAAAAGCCATGAAAACAGCAGTGAAGGTATTGGCTAAGTAAATATGCCAAACTTCCAACCGACCGATGACAAATAAAACGCCGATCGCAATTGTTCCCAAACACGCCAAGACATCAGCGAAAATCATCGTCTTGCGGCGATCCCACCTATCTACCAAAGGCCCAGCGATCGGGGAAATTAAGATTAGCGGTAGAGTATTGAACAGGGAGATTAAAGCAAACTGGGTGACTGAGCCAGTGCGATTATAAACCCAGATATCTAAGGCAAAGGCAGTGGTACTCGAACCAATCAAGGCGATCAACTGTCCTATCCAAACAATGATAAACAGTTGCATTTCCCGCAAAGCAGTCAGTCTTGTTTTTTCTATCATTTGTACGTTTGACATCATAATCAGGTATTTTCTAGCTTTTTACTGTTCAAATCTTTTAATTACGAATTACGAATTACGAATTACGAATTACGAATTACGAATTACGAATTACGCACGGCATTGAGAATTATGCTTTTGAAATAGTAAACCAAGGTCACTCAGGCGGCATTCGGGATTATTAATTAGTAGCTCAAGCAGCACTAGAAACTGAGTTACCACACGGCTAATAGTAGTAGCATCAAACAAATCTATTTTGTAGCACCATTTTCCTTCAATACTTCCTAATGTTGTTTGTTGAAGATAAATATCCCAATCAAATTCTGCTATTTTACTTTCAATTGACCAGGGATGAACAGTTAAATTTGTCAGTTTTAAATCTGATGGAGGCAAGAAGTTAAACATTACTTGATATAGCAAAGAGTGGCTTGGTTCTCGTTTTGGCTGTAGTGCTTCTACTAACTTCACGAAGGGAATTTGCTGGCGATCGCAGGCTGCTAAAAAACATCCACGTACCCGATCGAGTAATTCTCTCAAACTTGGATCGCCATCCAGATATGTACGTATTGGCAATGTGTTAATGAAGCATCCAATAAGTCCTTTAGTTTCTACTTGCTGGCGATTGGCAAAAGGAGCGCCCACGATAATATCTGACTGTCCGGTGTAATAGAACAGCACTATTTTGAAGGCTGTTAGTAGAGTCACGAATAGAGTTACATTGTGCTGTTGGCTCAAATGTTTAAGAGCATTTGTTAGGCTTTTAGAAATAATGAAAGTTTGACTTGCACCTTGAAAAGTCCGTACTGGTAAGCGCGGGCGATCGCTAGGTAACTTTAGTAAAAGTGTACTATTACTTAGTTGCTGTTTCCAGTAGTCAAGCTCAGACACGAAAGCCAGACGAGCAACCCACTGCTGTTGCCAATGGGCAAAGTCAGCATATTGAATGGGTAAATCGGGAAGTGGTGAGGGCTGACCATGACAAAATGCTGCGTATAATTTTGTTAGCTCCTGTAAAAACACACCCACAGACCAACCATCAAAAACCAGATGATGGATAGTTACTATGAGTAAATGCTCGGCATCAGAGAGCCGCAGCAGTTTAATGCGTAACAATGGGCTTTGTTCTAAATCGAAAGGCTGGTTTTTTTCCTCAGTTACAAATCTTTGAGCCAGAGCCTTTCGCTCAGTTTTAGATTCAGAAAGTTTTCGCAAATCTATTACTGAAAATGGTAGGATAGGCTCCTGAATAATTTTCTGAACAACTTGTCTATCTGTAATAGTAAAAGTAGTTCGCAAAGCTTCGTGACGACGGACAATTTCCACGAGGCTTTGCACCAAGGCATTGACGTTGAGTAAACCCGTCAAGCGATAAGCCAGGGGAATATTGTAGACGGGAATGCCCGGATTTAATTGAGCTAATATCCAAAACTCAAGCTGAGTCAAAGAGATTGGCAACTCTTTTGTATTCCGAGGTACTGGTTTGAGAGATGGAGTCAACTCATTTTGGCGGTATTCTGAAATCTGCCGATCTAGTTCGACTATTGTCGGGTAATCAAACAGACAGCTTATGGGTAACTCCATCTTGAAGGTTTCTCGCAACCGAGCAATGACTTGCATTGCTGATAAAGAATGCCCTCCTAATGCAAAAAAGTTGTCATGGATACCAACTTGTTCCAACTCTAAAACATCGCTCCAGATTCCTGCCAGAACCTCTTCACTCGCAGTACGGGGTGGGATCAAGTCTGTAGAGATGTTACGTTCCCTACTCATAGGTATTGGTAAAGCGCGGCGGTCTGTTTTGCCACTGCTGGTTAAAGGTAGAGCATCCAGCAACTTGACAAAAGCGGAAGGCAGCATATATTCTGGTAGCTTTTGTTTGAGGTAACAAAGCAGTTCGCTGGTATCTAGGTGCTGTTTGGGGACAATGTAGGCGACTAGACACTTGTTCCCCGATCGCTCAACTCTTGCAATAACTACTGCTTCTCTTACCTGTGGGTGCGCGGCGAGTACGGTTTCAATTTCTCCTAGTTCAATGCGAAAGCCCCGCACCTTTACTTGATTGTCAATACGACCGAGAAATTCGATGTTGCCATCAGGTAAATAGCGAGCGCGATCGCCTGTTTTATACAAACGACTTCCATCCTTGGTAATGAATTTCTCAGCAGTCAATTCCGGGGAATTAATATAACTTCTGGCGATCGCCACGCCGCCAATATACAGTTCTCCGGGAACTCCAATCGGTAATGGTTGCAGATTGCAGTCAAGAATGTAGATTTGCGTATTTGCGATCGCCCGACCAATGGGCGGAAGTGGCGACCAATTGCTGACAGCATTGTTTAGAGTAAAACTTGTTACTACATGGCTCTCCGTCGGGCCGTACTGATTTTGCAGCGTACAATCAGGAAGCTCTCTAAAAAAGTTGACTAAAACAGGAGTAACTTGTAACTGTTCTCCTGCCGTGATAATTTGACGCAAAGATGCAGGATAGGATTGAGAAATAGAAGCGGTATTGGCTAATTGCTGAAGGGCGACGAAGGGCAAAAACAATCTTTCTATCTTTTCTTTAGCAATTAATTGTAATAATGCGAACCCATCCTTGTGTACTTCTTCGGCGATTAAAACTAAGCTTCCGCCGTTACACCAGGTAGAGAAAATTTCTTGAAAAGAGACATCGAAACTGATAGAAGCAAATTGCAAAGTTTTGGCACAACTAAAAGCACTTTCTTCTATTTGCCAATGTAAAAGGTTCGCCAAAGAACGGTGACTCATGGCTACACCTTTGGGTTTGCCGGTTGAGCCTGAAGTATAAATAACATAAGCCAACTTCTCTGGTGTTACTTTACTAACAGGATTCTCCTCGCTGTTTTGGCAGAAATCTGATTTATCTAAACAAACTACTGTTAATGGTAGCTGGGATAAGGCATTGGATGAATCTGTAAGTAACACCGACGCTTGAGAATCACTCAACATATAATTTAAGCGTTCTTGGGGCGATCGCGGATCTAAGGGTACGTAAGCACCACCAGCTTTGAGGATTGCCAACAGTCCTACTGCGATCGATAAAGAACGCTCAACGCAAATCCCTACCCGCACTTCTGGCCCTACCCCAAGTTTTTGTAGGTGGTGTGCTAACTTGTTAGCCTGACAATTTAACTGTTGGTAAGTCAGTAGTTGGGATTGGAAAGAGACTGCTACCGCATCCGGTGTTCGTTCTACCTGTTCTTCAAACAACCGAGCGATACATTTGTGAGGATAATCTGTTTGAGTATCATTCCATACTAAAAGTTGTTGCTGTTCGGCAGCAGTTAGCATAGGTATCTCGCTTACTGTCTGCTCGATATTAGCGCCCATACCCTCTAATAAAGTCACAAGATGCCCCATCATCCGGTGAATCGTTTCCCCATCAAAGCGGCTACCATC
Organism: Nostoc sp. DedQUE04; assembly: GCF_034530995.1. Taxonomy (NCBI): domain Bacteria; kingdom Bacillati; phylum Cyanobacteriota; class Cyanophyceae; order Nostocales; family Nostocaceae; genus Nostoc; species Nostoc sp. DedQUE04. The sequence continues at coordinate 104,487 of NZ_JAVRCA010000015.1, forward strand.
ATAAAGAATGCGTAGGGATAACTCTTGTCCCGGTACAGCGATGACTGTAAGCGGATAATTAGTTTGTTCAATGACTCGCCGTTTAGTAATCTGGATGCTGCTACCTGGATTTGATAAAAACGTATCTTGTGGATAGTTCTCAAACACCACGATGCTTTCAAACAAAGGTAATTCTGGGGGAATTTCACTAATAGCCTGAATTTTGACTAACGGACACCAAGAATATTGCGATCGCTCTACCTGTTGAGTCTGCAATTGCCTCAGCCATTGCCATAAAGGAGTCGCTGTTGGGACTTTCACCCTTACTGGTAGAGTATTAATGAATAGTCCCACCATAGATTCCACCCCCGATAAAGTGGGAGGACGGCCGGACACAGTTGCGCCAAATATCAGCTCAGACTCATCAGTGTAGCGACTGAGTAAAATTGCCCAAGCTGCTTGTACGAAAGTTGAAACTGTTAGATGATATTGCTGTGCTTGGGACTGTAAAGCAGCAGTTATGGGCAACGATAAACAGTAGTGCTGTTCGTGGTAGGTTTTTAGTTGTGGAGAATTTTGCACCTCACCCCGATTTAGTAGCAAACGGGTAGGACTAGTAAATCCTTGGAGTTGTTGCCGCCAAAAAGCTTCTGCTGCTCTCAAATCTTGTTGTTGTAACCAATTTATGTAATTTTGGTAAGGAGGAGGAGTATTTAAATATAAATATTTGCCTTTAAGTAAAGCATTGTAAAAAGTAAAAACCTCTTTGCAGAGAATCGGCCAACTCCAGCCATCAATCAGCAAGTGATGAAAGCTCCAGATAAATTCGTAAGTATCATCAGCAACTCGAATTAACGTGAAGCGCATGAGTGGAGCTTTGTCAAGAACAAAGCCTTGGACTCGATCTGCTTGTAAGAAAGTTTCTAGGCGCTCTTGTTGTTCTTTTGCAGATAAGGAACGCCAATCATAGTTTTGCCAAGGTAACTCTACTTGCTTACATACTACCTGGAGAGGCTTTTCCTGCTTTTCCCAAACCACAAGAGTACGCAAAACTGGGTGACGCTTCACTACTCGCACACAAGCCTGCTGAAGTACTGTAATATCTAGATTTCCAGAGAGCGTGAGACAGAACTGCTCAAGATATACTCCTGATTCTGGCTCGTGCAGAGTATGAAAAAGCATACCCTCCTGCATAGGAGAAAGAGGGTAAATAGATTCAATATTTTTATTTTTAATTATTTGCAGTTTGCTCATATAAGGCTATTATTTTATTTTTGAAAAGATAGGTACGCCTCTTTATCCAATTTTTATTGTTCGCCATATGATATTTAATTTCCTACGCTCAAGTTATGAAATCAGATTTATTTATATAACTAGGAAGAATCGCCAAATAATACTCCATCTTTTTGCCCTAAATACTTATAAGCTATTTGACTATTTAATTCTTGAAATTGTCTCATAATATCTTCTTTTTCTTTCGGCAAGAGAAGTAAATCATCAATTAAAACATTTGGCAGCATTGATACTAATTTACATATTGTTTTATTATCAGATAAAAAGCTCATAAAATTTTGATAGTTTGACCAATAACTATCATCTAACTTTATAAATCTAGCTAAAACTCTTTCATTTAAATTATTTATAAGTAAAAGCATCTTGATCGTTTTCCCTGAAGGAGACACATTTATTTTTGCACCATAGTCAACTTTATAATCACTTTTATTGTTGAATTGATTAATGACTCCTAAAAAATCAGCAAAAATATGATTTTTTGTATTTGATTTTGCAAACAGTCGAACAATCATATTGTCATATCCAAATATATCTGCCCAATTTTCTAATATTTGATAATAGTTAAAGATATATTGATATTCATTAAATAACTCTTTAATTCCTACGCTACATGCTCCTAGTTTGACCATGTAACAGTAAGAGGATTCTAAAAAATCATCTTGTTTTCTTAGATATATAACTACCTTAATTTCGTATTCTTTTAACAAATCTTTTATTTTTGCAAGTGTTTCAGGTTGATAAAAGATTTCAAAAGAAGTAAAAGCTTCTGCGGAAATTATCACATTTTTAGGGTTAATAAAGTCTATTTCTGTTTTCAGTTCTTCCCAAATTGATATTGAAAGTGTATTATCCTTGTCTTCCAAACCCATTAAACAATGGGCTAAAGTATTATGACAGTAACGGTTAACTATTTCTTTGGCATTATGTTTTATACCACACATAGGATACAAATAACCGTTTTCTAAAAATTTATCCCTATTGTTAAACAATGCTTTTTGTAGACAAGTTGTTCCGGTCTTGGGCATTCCAATGTGTAAGTAAATTGTTGTCATATCTCTCTAATCGATGGCGTAATTTAAAAGGTATTTTTTATAAAAGTTGAGCGATCGCACACTAAAACTGAAAGTATACAAAGGGTTGAGGACTAATTGCTGTCAGCCGAAATATTGTTGAAACCAACACCCCAAATAAAACAGCAAAACTCCAACTAGGAATTTTACGCCACCAATCGGCAAACCAACCCTTATAAGCCGCCCAGTGGAGGATAATTAAAGGTAGAAAAATCCATGCAATTTGGAGATTTAGGTTTTCATAACCAAGAGAATTAAAGAATAAAAAGGATTTTTCTATTTTTACAGCACTGCTGAGATCGTTACTCCGAAAGAAGATTGCAGAGGCACAAAACCAATACAATGTTAGGGGGATACCTAGCATCTTTCTCAATGGTACTAATTCCTTATAGGGAGCAATCCGAGATGACCATTGCTTGTGAACAACTAAGGCGATTCCATTTAATCCACCCCAAACTACAAAATGCCAAGCAGCCCCATGCCACAGTCCTGATAAAAGCATCAAAATGAGAAGATTTCTATAGCCAAACAGTTCTGTGCGTTCAGCTTTTGGCCGCTTTCTCATTAAAGGAATATAAACATAGTCTCGCAACCAACTGTAGAGAGTTATGTGCCAACGTTGCCATAAATCAGTGATATTACCGGAAAGGTAGGGAAAATTAAAGTTTAAAGGTAGTTTGTATCCAAGTAAACCGGCTGAAGCGATCGCCATATCAGAATAACCAGAAAAGTCGCAGTATACTTGTATGACGAAAGAAATAACAGCAATCCAACAACTCAAGAAAGTATAATTTCCTGGATTCGTGAAATACTGTTCTACTAGAGGCGAAAGATTATCCGAAATGCAGGCTTTCTTAAAATACCCTACGAAAAAAAGCATTAAACATCCCCGAAAATCAACCTCGCTTAAATTTTTTGGGGTTAGCAGTTGAGGTAAAAAGGTAGATGCACGGACAATTGGGCCTGCAACCAATTGAGGAAAAAAAGTTACAAATAGAGAAAAATCCCAAAAACTTCTAACAGGTTTTAGTTTTCCTAAATACGCGTCAAGGGAATAACTCAGAGTTTGAAACGTGTAAAAACTAATGCCTGCTGGAAGAATAATTTTAAGGGTTGTAAGGCTTATTGGTAAACCCAAAAAAGCTAATAAGTTTGCAGCAGACTCACTGAAGAAGTTATAGTACTTAAAAAACCCTAATATTCCTAGATTTGCTACTAAACTAAGTACCAACCATGCTTGGCGCTGTTGCTGATTGATTGGCTTATTCAGCAAAGCATCCCAATTTCCAAAACTTGTAGCTTTTCTCTTCTCTACTATATCACTTGTTGAGATTACTGGTTCTGATACGGAGCGATCGTTTTGGAAATCATTAATCTGCGGTCTAGACAACATTAAACCGACAAAGTAATCAATAACTGTCGATAGCAAGAGCAAAAAAAGGAAGCGCCAATCCCAAGCACTATAGAAAATATAACTACAGACTAGCAGCCACAATTTCCTATGATTGTGTTTCTCCAAAGCCCAATAGATGCAGAAAACAATCAGGAAGAAAAATATAAATCGAAATTCTGTGAATACCATATTTATATGTAATTAGTAATTAGGTAATAAAAACTGAGCATTCAAAGTCTACCACTAATAAGTTTTTCTCCAGAACTTTTCAAATATTGCGTAAATTCTGATGCTAGTAAAAGTGTGAATTCTTCAGCGCCTTGATGATTGAGATGTGCGCTATCAATTCTGCGGTCTATTTCATATAAATTAGTAAAATTATTTGGATTATTAAAAGCGAATAAAGTTTCGATATATCCTGATTTATATGCTCTGTAAATAGCAGATGGGTTAGAATCAGTTTCAAGAATTGGAGGAATAAAAAATATAGCTTCCATTTTCTTGTTGTTAATTTGCTGCTGTTGTTCAATCCGCGAAGCGATATTTTTCATCATTTTCGCTCCATACATTGTAGATGGATCGTTAAATGCATTTTCTAAATTTAAATTTGCTAATTTGGTTTGTTCAGTTTTGAGATTTTTTTGATAAGTGTCTAAACCATTTGTTCGGAATATAGTCTTCCATTTATCAGCTTTTTTTTGCCAATCTATTGCGTAATATCCAGATTCTTGTATGAGTCTATCCTCAGATACTTTTGCTAATGGATCTGAATTTGATAAATCTAAATTTAATATTCCTTCCTGCCACAAAGTAGAAAGCTGACCAATCCCTAGCCATCGGTAGATAAAGCTTTGAAAGTTAGCGTATATATATGGAACTTTTACTTTCCAGCTATCAATTGATGATTCCAAAATTAATTGGAAATTTTCTAACGTTTTCTGAGGAGTATGCCAATATATCTCTTGAGCGGAAGTAGAACCAATGTTTGTAAATAGGTCAACTGAGCAATCTAAAAATATCCACTTTAAGTTTGCTGGTTCTAAAGCTAGAATTTTTTGTAAGTAAAAATCTAGTTCTGATACATTTGCACCTGCAATACCAAAGTTGAAAGATTTTACACTTTTACCCTCTGTCGTCATGTATTTATCAAACAATTTCGGGATTACCCCAAAGTACGTAGTACTTGGCCCTAGAAAAATAGCGTCATAATCATCTTTGTGTTCAGTCAAATATTGCCATTTAACACTGATTTCACCAAGGTTTTGGATAGTCTTGTAATAGGGTAAAATTAGATTCAAGCATCCAGAAGAAAAAAATATAGTAATAATAAAAATTAAGCTATAGCCAAACATCACTAATGGTCTTAACATGATTTTTTCTTAAATATCTACAACTACATCTGTTTTTGTTAATTGCCAGTTCATCTTCAGATTGAGCCAGAAATTCCAAAGTGTCACACAAGCGATCGCTACCAATTTAGCTATGTATTCATTCACTTGAAATTGATAAAACAGCAAATTTACAATTAGGCTATTGAAAATAAGTCCAATTAAACAAATGAGATTAAACTTGACAAAGCGTTGCAACTTTTGACTGTTTTTTTGCTCAAAAGACACATCACCAAATGTCCATAAATCATTCCACAGAAAGTTATTAATAATTGCTATTTCTGTGGAGAGCATTGCACTCGAAGTTAACGCCAAACATAACGAGCTATGAAAGCAATAGAATGCTCCTAAGTCTACAAATACTCCACTAAAACCGACTACAGCAAAGCGGATAAACCGACTAAAAAGTGCTGAATTGAGATAAAAGTAGATTTTACCTCTCAGATAATTAATATTGAAATAGTCAAGATATTGCTTCATTCAAATTCTAATTTTTTAATGTTTTTTATGTTTTCTGATTTTTGTCTAGTTGCCAAAATCCTTCAAGTGGGTAGACTAATTTAAGTGAGTTAGTTTTATCTTGCTGGAGTTGATGAGCTAAACTATTTTCTAGGTCGTCAACAAAGAAGATAGATTTATAATCTTGAGGCATTATTGGTAATTGGTTGTTTTGGATGGGAAGTAAGGAAATTTTTGGTTCTAAACTATGACTTAATGTGAGGATGACTCCCAAGTTATAATCATTTTTATCACTTATTAATAAAACATTATTATTAGATTGGTTAATAAGTTTACTCATTGCTAGTAAATTCTTGCCACCTATTTGTGGCCACCAAGTTTCAGCCTGAAAAAATCTGACATCAGAAACTAGCCCAGAGATAAGTAATCCCACCAAAATGAGTTGCCAAAAGTTTTTCTGCCAACTCTTAGCTAGAAAAAGATGGAAAGCTAAAATATAGACTACAGCAATTTGAATGCTGAGATATAACGGTATCTGATAGCGAAAATGAATAGAGCGAATTCCCCCAAAAGCTAGGTCATATAAAAGCAATGTTAACCCTGGAAATCCGCCTAATAAAGCAATAAATAAACTAGTGTTAGTTGATAAAGATTTGGTCAAAAAAATAATAATATAAATAATTAAAAATAAACTAAATATTATTGTAAAAATACTATACAATAAAGGACTTTCATAACTTAAATTATTGACCCAAGCATCATCAGAAGCCAAATTAAAATCAAAAAATATTCGGCTAATCCGACTGAGCCAAATTCCAATCAGGTCAAAAGGACTATCTGTTTTAAATGTTATCCATGACAAAAGATTTGTTGCTGTGTCAGCTTTGGTAATAAGCACTGTTAGCCAGGGTAAAAACATTAAGCAAGCTGCTATTGAACTCAGTAAATAATTACACAGGGTTTTTTGAAAGCGAAACTTTTGCCTAATAACTATATAAATACCATGAGCGATCGCAACCATTACTGTTAATAAATGGGTGTAGAATCCCAAGGCTAGGGTGAGAGTATACACAGCCCAGCTAGAGAAACTTTCCCGGCGAATGGCTCGCAACAAAGCAGCACTTGATACTAAGATCATCGCCATCCACAAACCGTATTCTCGTGCATCTTGGGCAAAGAAAACCTGCAAGGGAGAAATCCCCATTACAGCCATTCCCACCCATCCTACTAGTGGCGATTCAAATAACTCTAAACACAACCAATACACACTAGGAAATATCAACAGACTGATTACTGCTGATAAACTCCTGACTCCCGCCGGAAAATCCCCAAAGACTTGCGCCCACAATCTCACCATTACATAATACAAAGGTGGATGTTGCGGGTCTGAAGTTATTAAGTAGCGAACTGTATCAACCACAGATCGATCTGGGTTAATGTGTTGATATTTGTCTAAAGTGATGGCAGGAATTATGCCTTGATTATTGCTCCAATTGCTAAAAACTTCTTGTTTAACCTCAGCTAGCGTATGACCAGATATTGCCAGCGATGTAGCAATTTCATCGTACCAATACACTTTTTGCCCTAAATGGGTAAAGCGAAAGAAAATGCCCAACCCAATTAGGCTGATTACCAGAATTTTTAACCAAGTTGGAGGATTTGACTTTGCTAAGATTTGTAATTTGTCCATTTATTGCACTAATACCTAATTAGCAAAGGATGTATTGTCTGAGGAAGAGATTAGCAAATATAAAACAGCCCATATCAAGCCTTTTTGAAGTGCCTATTAATTAAAAATTACGAATTAGTAACTATCATTTTGGCTGCTTGAAATATTCCTGTGCAAGAATTGGTGGATACTTAGGCACTTCATCTATATCTAAGCAAGTCTTAATGGACTTAATTGGAGCATCGTAATTAGGGCCTGTAAAAAAGGCGCATGAGTATCTTTGTTTAGCACTGTGAGATTGAGTTGGAACTATAACTCGATGTGGTGTGGCGCGAAATTTATCGTTTGTCCATCGCTGCATTAAATCTGCAACCAATACTATAATTGCATCAGGAACGAAGGGCGCTACAACCCATTCTCCAGTATTTGTATATACTTCTAACCCTTCTGAATCTTGAAATAAAAATGTCAGCGTCCCGATGTCAGTATGTTCTGCAAGATAAACTTTTCCTAGTTCTGGAGGCTGATATATAGATGGGTAGTGATGCCAAACTATGCCGTGGTTTTGTTCTGAATATAAATTTGTAAAGTAATCTTCTGGAATTCTCAGAGAAATAGCCAAAGCTTGAAATACTTTCAGGGCGCTTTCGTGACAACCCGTGAAAAATTCCATCATCACTTCACGAAACTGAATCGGATTTTTAGGCCATTTATTCGGTTCAAAAAAAGGATCTTCGATTGCACCAACTTCATCGAGAGTAATTTCCTTTCCAAAATGAAAGCCTTCAGTCATTAGCTCATTGGCGTTATGTTTATCTTCACTCTTTTTAAAATTATGATATCCGCGAAGATTCCGATCTGGAAAGAAAGATACTTGTTCTTTTTCATCCTCCGGTAGTGCAAAAAAGGACTCGGTTTGTGAAAAGACTTGAGCGATTAGAGTCTGAGAAATACCATAATTTTTCAGATAGAAACATCCGACCTCATGAATAGCAAGAGAAATTTGTGTAGCAACAGCTTCTTTTGCGGTTGAATCACCTATAAGAAAAGGATTGAAATCAATGATAGGAATTTGCATACAAACGATATCCTCTTTAGTTAATCTCAGTCAGTTTCAAGTTGTAAGTGTTCCAAAATGTCCCTAGTAGGGGAGAGTGTTCAATACCTTGGATACGATTTCGTACTGCTACCATTGAGAAAGGGTTAACTAGATAAATAAATGGCAGATACTCCTGAGTAATTTGTTGAGTTTCTACGTACATGGCTTTACGCTTTGATTCATCCACCTCAGAGGCTGCCTGAATGTATAAATTACCAATTTTTTGTTCCCAATCTGCAACCTGTCGCCCTATTATCGGCATTTGTCCTGCTTGGGATTCTTGATTAAAAAAGTGCCAACCAGCTTCAGGCAACCAAACATTAGCCCAATCATTTGGTTCTTGACCGACAGCAACCTCAAGTAATTGACACTCCCAATCGAAAGTTTGAGTCAATTTATTGATGAAAATGCTAGCAGCTACGGGATTAAAATCAACAGTTATGCCAAGGTTACTCAAATTTTGTTTTATGTGTACTCCCATCGCCTGCAAGGCATTATTGGTACTATTAGTCATTAGGCTAAAGCGGACAATATTTTCTTGCTCGTCTAATAGCTGACCTTGATTGTTGTATTTAAAGCCTGCTTTTAGAAGTAATTTTTTCGCTTTTTGAAGATTGTATTCATAGACAGTTTGGACAGGAGAATAATACTTGCTCTGTACAGCAATCGGCGAATTTTGCAGTTTACCCAATCCTTTATAGATATTGTTGAGTATTTGTTGGCGAGCGATTCCATAGGCAACTGCTTGTCTAAATTCTACTGTATTGAACCAACGAGACTTTATGGGATCGACCAGTGGTTGACCATTCCTACTGCCTTGATTGAGATTAAAAGTAATAGCAGTTGATCCAACAAAAAGACCGCCATTATAGATAGTAAACTTTCCTTTGCTTTCTTCATGTTTTAATAATGAAAAATAATCAGTATTGACGTTGATGTAATCCAATCCTCCAGAACGAAATTGGATTAAAGAAGTATCTTGATTAGGAATAATTTGCCCAATCACACGCTCGATATAAGGTTGTGAGTTGCCTTGAATATCTTTACGCCAGTAATAAGGATTTTTGCGGAAAATTATTCGCTGGCTCGGAGTATAAGATTCTATTGTATAAGGGCCATTGACAATAATATTTTCTGGGGGAGTATCAGTTCCCCAAGTAGACATAAATTTAGGACTGCCTTCTTGGTTTTTTCTTTTGACGCTTTCCCGAAAAACATGGGCTGGTAAAATTTCTAGTTTTGTAGCCCGAACAAATGGAGCAAATGGTTCAGGTAATGTAAATTCAACTCGCAGATTATCAAGCTTTCGCACAGTAGGGAAGGTACGATTTTTACCAATCATGAAGAAGTCTTTAGCGTAAGTAGGAATGTCTGGATTACGGTAAATTTCATTGTAGGTAAAAACGACATCTTCAGCCGTTAGTGGTTTCCCATCTGACCATTTTAGCCCTTTTCTGAGGGTGTAAATTACTTTTTTATTATCTTGGGAAGTTTGCCAAGATTTGGCTAGATCGGGTTCAATTTCTCCACGAGCATTTTCTTTAACTAGCCCTTCATAAGTATAGTTTAAAATATAAGCCGATTCTACGATTAAAGCCGGATTGAAAGTTGTGGGTTCAGTTGGGAAAGGGACGATAATTTCAGATGTTGGTATTACGTTGGTTTTTAAGGTAATTTGATGATAGATAATTATTGCGATCGCAGTTACAAAAGCCAGCAAAATTACTAGCCAACGATGACGAATTAAAGTATATTTTTTATTATTTCTTAATAACTTATAATCCGACATTGTGAAACTACTCCGCAATATATCCTTAACTAGATTGAGATAACAATCTATGGGCATCTTCTAATAATGCTGGTATTTTATCAGCATGTGGACTATGACGCAGACAATCACTTAGATCGAATTGTCTAACTTTTTCTGCTGTCAAACCAGGAAACCAAGGATCGGCAGTATTTAAATGGTTGTAACGCCTTTTGGCATATTCATACATATCAAAAGCGATCGCTAAATTTCGCAACCATAAAATAACGGGAATATTAATCTCACCAGGGGTTTGGGGATATCTGGGTAAACCAATATGCCAAGTGCGATACCAGTCTTTTCCGAGTGTGGCGATCGCTGCTTTTTCTAAACGGTTTAAAATTGGCGGTAAAATTTCATCTGCTTGCTCTAAAAGTTCTATAACCTTCAAGTGTTCGTCAAAATCTGATGGTTTAGATGCACCCAAACTGAGAGTATGTACTTGAGTATGGCTCAAACAAAACAGATCGTTAAATACCATCGGGCTAAGAGGATAGCACAAGTCTAATAACTTTTGTGGAGGCTTATAAAGCATACCACCTTTATCTGATGGGCTAATGATAAATACACCCATATCATGATGTTTGGTGGCTTCAATGGCGGGCCAATTGAATTGATTAATGTAGTACCAGTGGAGATTGACATAATCAAATTGATTGGTTTCAATGGTTTTGATAATTAAGTCTGTTGGAGCGTGGGTAGAAAAGCCAATAAACTTTACCTTACCCTGAGCTTGCAATTGTCGCGCTACATCAAGACATCCATTGAGACGAATGCTATCTTCAAGATGTTGGTAATTATTAATGCCATGCAGTGTTAATAAGTCAATGTAATCTAGCTTTAATAAAGCCAAAGATTTCTCACATAAATGGCGGAAGTCTTCAGAGTCAGATGTAGGAGTAACCTTAGTCTGGACAATAATTTTTTCTCTAGGCAACTTAGGTAAAATAGCTCCTAATTGCATCTCAGAAGTCCCATACATTCGGGCAGTTTCGATGTGATTGATGCCAACTTCTAAAGAACGGCGAATAGTGGCTTCTAGATTCTGTTGATTTTCATCGGGAATTTGTTCTTGATTAAGCTCTTTATACTCAGTATAGACGTAGCGCATTCCACCACAAGAAAATACTGGCATTGGCAATTCTGTACGCCCGAATCTACGATATTGCATCATAAATGTATTTTGATTAGAGCGATTCATTAATGACTTTTTGCCGCAATCAAGCCTTGCATTATTTTTAGATGAAACATCAAGTATGATTTTTCAATATGCTGAAGGTGATGTTGAATTAACTCATGTATCTTGGAGTAGTTACACGGTGGCATACTTGGGTATAGATGATGCTCTACATGGTAATTATTATTCCAGTAATAAAACCTAATTATCGGGTTAGAAATCATTGTTCGTGTATCATTCCATAGGTTGTGATTTAAGTCAGACTCACAGCCATAGTGATCTGTAATACTGAAAAGAAACCCGAATGGAGAAGCAAAAGTTGCTAATGGTATCCAGTAACCAAAGAACAAAATCCCAGGAAAAATTACGGTCAATCCTGCCATTAATACAAACCAACCCAATAGTAGCCAATTATTTTGTAAGACAAATTGGCGTTGTTCTGGTGTTTTAAAATAGCTCAAATAAAAGTTAGCTGGTAAGGCTGATTCCTCTTGCGTCTGTGTTTTCAAAGAATCTAAATATAAATCTTTGGTTACTATCCACCAATTTTTCCATGCCGCAAGAGGATAAAAATATGTCAAGGCAAAGAGATAAGTATTAAGATTAGGAAAGGTTTGCCATGCTGAGGTATCTCCTACGATTTTACCTTTGATTTTTGCTTCTCGATGATGTCCAATATGAATATATTTGTGAAACGAAAAGTTCATCAACAATACTAATGATAAGAAGGTTCCCATGAATCGGTTAGTATTTTTTGACTTATACAAACTATAGTGAGAGCAATAATGTATTGCTGCAAAAAAACAGACAAATAAGAATCCTTGAACCAACCAGACTAATAACCATACTGCCCAGTTATTCAACCAGAACCCAATAGCTGAGAGGATGAAATATGTACTAATGACAACAAATGTTTGAATAATCGGTCTAAATGTAGGAATCTCATGCAATATACGAAGTTCTTCGTTAGATATTTGAGTAACTTCTTTAATACTAGGTCTGGCATTCTCAATTATTTGATTGTTTTTTGTAAGTTCCATATTTTTCATTTCTACGTTGACAATAACAATTGACAAACCAGATATCAACCTATTAATTGTTTAATTGGTCTTGGATGGCTGCTGCTAGCTGAAATACAGTAGGTTTTTCAAACAGGTAAATCAACGGCAGTTCGACTTGCAAAGCTGACTGTATTTTGTATATAACTTCAAGAGCTTGAGCAGAATGTCCTCCTAGTTCAAAAAAATTGTCTTGAGTGCTAATCTGCTCTAGTCCTAAAATGTCTTTCCAGATAGTTAACACAACTTCTTCGATATAATTTTGAGGTGTAACAAAATCCTCTGATATTGGGGAGACAATAGTTTGAGTGGGCAAACTTGGAGGTTCCGATATTAAGATAAGTTCAGTTAAACGCTGGTTATAATTGGTCGTTATTTTTTCCAGCAAGGTCTGAAAATTCTCGACCATCTTGGTAATAGTTGCAGGTTCAAATAAATCGGTTCTGTATACGAGCAAACCTTCAATACCTGTTGATGTTTCTTCGAGCGTTAACTCTAAATCAAACTCTGCGGTATCTTTTGTATCTCTAGCAATAAACTGCTCCTTCAAAGTGAGATTTGCAAATTCTAAATTATCCTCTGGAGTATTTTGAAAGACAAACATTACTTGATTTATTAATGTGTAACTGGGATCTCTGACTGGCTGGAGTTCTTCTATTAGCTTAATCAGGGGCATTTCTTGATGAGCGTAAACACCCAAGGCTACCTCGCGCACTCGGCCAAGTAGTTCCCGAAAGCTGGGGTTTCCTCCTAAGTTGGTACAAAATGGCAGTAAATTGACAAAGAAACCAATCAATCCTTCAGTTTCTACTCTGGTGCGATTTGCTAGGGCACTGCTGACAATGATGTTTTCTTGTCTTGTATAAGAGAAGAGTAATGTTTGGAATGCTGCTAACAAGGTCATAAATAGAGTTACGCCTTCCTGTTGACTCAGTACCTTGAGTGCATCGGTTAATTTCTGGGAGAGAACTATTGGTTGACCTGCACTTTTAAAGGTTCGCGCTGGTGGACGGGGGCGATCGCATGGTAGCTTCAATATTGGCGGACTAATGCCTAAATGCTTTTGCCAAAACTGAAGCTGAGATTCTAAAACTTCTCCTTCTAACCACTGCCTCTGCCATTGAGCAAAGTCGGTATATGCGATCGGTAACTCAGTCAGAGGTGACGGCTTACCCTCACAGAAGGCTTCGTAAACTTTTGCCAGTTCTTGGGTTAGGACACTAAAAGACCAACCATCAGCAACAATATGGTGGGTGACGGCAACGAATAGATACTCTTGTTCATCCAAATGCCAAAGCTTGCTGCGTAATAAAGGGCCTCGTGCCAAATCGAAAGGATGCTTAATTTCCTGTTCAGCCTGTTGTGTGGCTTGAGTTTCGCGTTCAATTGCGGGGAGGTGCTGAAGAGCGATTACTGAAAAGTCAAAGACAGGCTCGTTAATAACAGCATAAACGACTTGGCCATTCTTAACCTGAAAAGTCGATCGCAATGTTTCATGTCGTCGGACAATTTCTCTTAAACTCTCCTCTAATGCTTTCTCGTTAAGCGCACCTGTGATGCGATAGACCAAAGGCAGGTTATAGATGGAATTGCCTGGATAGAATTGGTCAAAAAACCACAACTCTAGTTGGGTTAAAGAAATTGGTATTGCCTCGCCTTGGGAGGGAAACCGTTGTAGAGATAACTCCTGCCGGTCTGGGGCTTTAGCTGTGGCGATTTTTTCGGCTAAAGGTGCGATCGCAGGAGACTCAAACAAACTTAACAGTGGTAATTCTATCCCAAATGCTTTGCGCGTTAAAGCAATCACCTGAGTTGCTAGTAAAGAATGTCCCCCCAAATCAAAGAAATTATCGTAAATACCAACTCGTTCTAACCCTAAAACATCTCTCCAGATACCAGCCAAAATTTCTTCGGTGGGAGTACGCGGCCCAACAAAAGTTTGACTTAATTCAGGTCGGTTTGTTGTCGGTTCTGGTAAGGCGCGACGGTTTACCTTACCGTTGGGTGTGAGCGGAAAAGATTCCATTTCTACAAAAGCCGATGGAATCATATAATCTGGCAATTGCTCAGTCAAAAAAGCCCGCAGTTGTTCGACTGTGATTGTCTCTCCCACAATGGGGACAAAGTAAGCGACTAAATATTTTTCCCTAGCACTTTCCCCATACACTTTAGCTACAGCTTGGTTAATTTGAGGATGTTTGCTCAGAACGGCTTCAACTTCTCCCAGTTCAACCCGAAAGCCCCGAATTTTTACTAAATCGTCTATCCGTCCCAGAAACTCGATATTCCCATCTGGTAGATATTGGGCTAAGTCCCCAGTTTTGTACAAACAACTTGATTTTAAATTTTGGATTTTGGATTTTGGATTATCAGAACTTTCAGCAGATTGGAAATTTTCACTTGTGTCCCTCAATCTAAAATCTAAAATCGGCAATCCAAAATCGGTAAACGGATTTGGTAGAAATTTTTGATTGGTCAAATCTGCACGGTTGAGGTAGCCACGAGCCAAACCATCACCACTAACGTAAAGTTCCCCAGGAACGCCAATCGGCACGGGTTGAAGATTGCTGTCTAACAGATAAACTTGCACATTGACAGCAGCCTTACCAATGGGTGGATAAATCGGCCATTCATCTGGCTTTTGGCTAAAAGTATAAGCTGTCACCAAGTCTGCTTCCGTGGGGCCGTAGAAATTATAGAGCGTACAATTTTCCAGACGCTTAAACAGCTTAATCATCGGCTGAGTAATTTGGAGTTGTTCGCCACAAGCGATCGCTTCCCTAATATTCTGAAATAAATGTGCTTGCTCTCCGTAGATTTCCGCTAATTGCTGCCACAGAGTAACGGGCAGAAAAACTTTACCAATTGGGTTATTAGCAAGTAAATGAATTAATTTATCTAAATCTTTGCGATCGCATTCAGAAATCATATACAGCGTACCTCCCAAGCCCCACGCCACGGATATTTCGTGATAGCTGACATCAAAACTGAGAGAGGCAAACTGAAGTACACCAATACCTGTGGTCATTTTTGCCTGATGGTGTGCTACTAAATTGGCGAGCGATCTCTGGGTAACAAGAGTGCCTTTAGGAGTTCCAGTAGAGCCAGAGGTATATATGATGTAAGCTAAATTATCAGCTGCTACTTCAACTTGCAGATTACTCTCAGATTCTTTGGCGATTTCTTCCCCATGTTCATCTAACACAATCAGACGATGAGCAAAGTTGCCCTCAAGTAATGACTTCCAACGTGTTTGAGTTAAGACGACTGGTGCTTGAGAATCCTTGAGCATGAAAGCTAAACGCTCTGGCGGATAGGTAGGATCGAGGGGAACGCAAACTCCTCCAGCCTTAAGAGTTCCTAAGATAGCGATCGCAGCTTCTAGCGATCGCTCTACACAAATACCCACTGGGACATCTGGCTTCACACCTAAGCGTTGCAAGTAGTGGGCGATTTTATTGGCTTGCTGGTTTAACTCCTCATAAGTCAATCGTTGATTTTCATATACCACCGCCAAGGCTTGGGGTGTTTTTTCAACTTGCTCCTCAAATAACTGATGGATGCAACGATTGATGGGATGCGCTGCTGAGGTAGCATTCCACTGTACTAAAAGCAAATCTTGCTCTGCTGGAGTTAGTAACGGTAACTCGCCTGGGGTGCGATGAGGATTGGCGGTAATTCCTTCCAACAAAGTGAGGAAATGGCCGGCCATGCGATCGATAATATCTGCATCAAAACGTTGGCGATCGTAGTAAATTTTTACAGTCATTTCCTCGCCAGGAATTGCCAGCAGTGTGAGAGGATAATTGGTTTGTCCTCTGTCTTGTAGTTCCCCAATGCTTAAGTTTCCAGGAAGTTGTTGCAACGTTACATTTACAGGATAGTTTTCAAATACAACCAGGCTTTCAAACAAAAGTTGAGTGCGAGGAATTTCACTTACGCCTTGAATATCTACCAGTGGAGTGTATGAATACTGCTCCCGTTCTATATATTCTTGTTGCAACAACCGCAACCAGGTTAACAAATCGGTTGTATCCGGGATTTTCACTCGTGCGGGTAATGTATTAATAAACAATCCAACCATCGACTCCACACCAGATAAAGTAGGTGGGCGACCAGATACAGTAGTGCCAAAAACCACATCAGACTCACCACTGTAGCGACTTAGTAACAGCCCCCAAGCAGCTTGTACCAAGGTGGCAAGTGTCAGATGATGTTGTTGGGCAAAAGATTTTAAGGTAGTTGTCGTCTGGGCTGATAGATGTTGCGATCGCACCTCAATATTTTGCTGTTGGTGAGAACTCTGCCCTAGCGATCGCTCTACTATCAAAGGCGTAGGTGCAGTGAAACCCTCAAGATTTTGTTGCCAAAACGCTTTCGCTCCAGCCAAATCTTGCTGCTGCAACCAATTAATATAATCTCGGTAAGGACGACTGGGAGCTAAATATAACTGTTGACCGTTCTGAATTGACTCATATAAAGCAAACAATTCTTTGAAGATAATCGGCCAGCTCCAGCCATCAACTAATAAGTGATGAAAACTCCAAACAAACTCATAATTCTCATCAGCTACCCGAATTAAAGCAAAGCGCATTAATGGAGCTTTGTCAAGTTCAAAACCTTGTTTTCTATCTGAATCTAAGAAAGAATTGAGACGTATTTCTTGCTCCTGTTGAGGAAACATTCGCCAGTCTAAATTAGACCAAGGCAAATTCACCTCTTTTCGCACCACCTGAACTGCTTGTTTGCGATTTTTCCAAACAAAAAGAGTTCTCAAAGCCGAATGTCGCTCTACCAACAGTTGCCAAGCTCGTTCAAATACATCTGAATCTAAATTGCCATGAATAGTTAATTGAAACTGCTCAAAATATATTGTCGATTCCGGCTCATAGAGAGTATGAAAGAGTATCCCCTCTTGCGTAGGTGAAAGAGGATAAATAGATTCAATATCTTTATTTTTACTTTGTTTTTGTGCAACTACCATTGTTTTTTAAAGATGATATTAATTAGGTTATTGCGATTTTCATTTAAGTGAGGTACAAAACCAATGTTTTTTAACGCAGAGTCAAGCGCAAAGGTACGCAGAGGTTTGCCCAATTTTATTAGCAATGTATTAATAACCTCTGGGCCTCTGCGGTTCGTTTAAAAAAAGTAATTTTCATAAATCAAATAGAACTTGTATAAACTAAAAACTTACCAAATTTTTTAAAAAGCAGATGTTGACAATCCGCCATCTACTGGAATAGTAACACCCGTAATATAACTGGCACATTCTGACGCTAGAAAAGCTACCAAATTAGCAACCTCACTAGAAAAACCGCGACGACCAAGAGGAATCATTTTATTAGTTCCTTCAATGATTGAATCAACCGTTCGACCTTCCTCTTCGGCAAATACTTCTAAATATTCTCTATGCCTGGGAGTATCAATCAGACCAGGATTGACACAGGTAACTAAAACATTCCACTTAGCAACTTGTGAAGCAACAGTTTTAGTAAAATTGATTAATCCAGCATTCGCCACTCCCGATTTCACAAGACGACTAGAAGGTTCTTTCCCTGATGTCCCAACAATATTGATAATGCGTCCCCATTGCTGACTTTTCATCGTCGGTAGCACTAAATTCGTCATGCGAATATAGCCCATTAACTTGCCTTCAAAGACAGACAACCAATCTTCATCAGATAGATTTTCTACTGCTTCATTAGAAAAACTAGCCCCTTCTGAATTATTAACCAAGATATCAATTTTGCCAAATTGGTTGAGAGCTTCTTGGACTAAGTTTTGAGAATCACTTGGATTTTGCACATCAGCAGAAATCGGGACAATTTTTGCTTGAGAACCAATCAAACCTTGATAAGCTTGTTCTAACCGTTCAGAATTTCTCCCACAAATTATTAACTGACAACCTTCTGCTGCCAGTTTTTGGGCAACGCTATAACCTATGCCAGCACTTGCTCCGGTCACTAAAGCTACTTTTTGTGTTAATCCTAAATCCATGATGAATATTCCTTTAGGAAGTAGTTAGCGCTGTCTTAGAAAAACTATCTGTAAGCGAAAAATGAGAGCGAGGTTTAATCACAAGTTCAATCAAAGATACTGTTTCATCAGAAGAATTATATCCTCCATAAACAACATCAGCAGGAACATAATAAACACTACCATATTCTACCTGTTGCTGTTGTTCTGCAACTGCGATCGTCAATTTATCATTCAGGACTATTCCCATTATTTCATTAGCCGATTGGTGAATTGGGATTATTCCTTTGGGAGGAATTTGGGTGATAATAATCTCAAACCAAGAACCAACAACAGACTTACACTCAAAACCTGTAACTTCATCTTGAGTTGATGTAACTTTCAGAATAGCCTCCTCAGCTTCCTCTGAATTTGTGATACGTTTCACATCAAACGCTAACGCTGTTTCTGAGAAAGGGTTGATAGAACCATGAAGAACATTAGAACCAGCTACATAAACTTGCTCAAATGGCTCCAGAATTTCTTTAGTACCGTTGAGGTTAAATTCCAAACGTCCCGCAATTTGCATTCCAATTTGGCTTTCGGGATGTCGATGCAATTCAAAAATAGCTCCTGGGGGAATAGAAGCTAATTGCACAACTGTGTCTTGACATTGAAATGCGATTAACTCAACATCAGAATTAATTTTGATGGTTTTTGGCTGAGGAAAATATTTAGACATAACTTTCTGCTAATTTAATTTTTTTTGAAAAATCGACCAACTCATACGAATGTTTCCATAGGTTGAAATAAACTCTAAATCGTAGGCTTTCACCGCATTCTCATTAGTAATAGCGAAATCAGCTAAACCCTGCATTACTTGAATTGCTGAATCGCTGGTAGAAGGAGACAAATCCACTTGTATTTGTGTTCGATCTTGAGAGTCTGGCAATAGTTTTGTTAACAGAGGTAAAGGAGCAGGATGAGTAACAATTCTAGAACCGTTGAAAACTGCCTCTTTATTTTTTTTCTTAGCCAATCCATAAACTGGAGTAGGAAATATAAAAATGAAGCCTAGCTCAAAACTTGGCTCCATATAAAACTCATTAATTCGGTCGTAAGCATGAGGGACTAAAGCCATATTTACTTTGTCTTGTAGCAAAGCTTCTTTGACATCTGTAAAAGTATCAAATAACTGAGTTGATACAGTAAATTCTTCTGAGATAAGATGGTTATTTATATGCTTGGCAGCGTAGTCACTACTAGTAGCATTAGGCCCCAAAGTACCTATGACTAAATTTTTTGAAGGAGGGATACGAGGTTGAAATTCAATCTGAAATTCCAGCATAGTTTTTCCTGAGTAATCATCATGATATTTTTTGGTAGTGAATCATTAGTAGCTTTGTTATAAATTACCTCCAGAAATTTAGTTTATTTGCAGAAAACTTTGTTAAAACAGAAACCGGGTTTATAGTATGAACGACTTTATTTAATTAATTTCTGCTAGTAGTTCGTCCAAAGCTTCTTGGCTAAACTCAACTTCCGGGAAATCTGAAGGAGTATAGCCACCTGCCTCTGGGGATAAACAGTGGGCAATAATAGCTTCTAAGGCTTCTATATACTCATTAGCTAGATTTTCTACAGTGGCCCGGCTATGGAAATGTTCGCTATATTGCCATTCCAGTTTCAGCCTTCCTTCAACGACTAATCCATTTACAGTTAACAAATGGCGGCGCTGTCCTTTGGGGCTGTGAATGGAACCGCTAGACTCTTGAGCATATTTCCACCCAAGGGTTGCTAACTGCGTTTGGTCAAATTGACCCAAGTAGTTAAAGCTCACCTCAGCTTGGGGTAGGACTTGTATAGGTAGTTTTTCTCCTCTGCTCGACGGCAGTTGCTCCTGGGGGAAACCCCCAAGACCGCACTGCCTCCCCTGCTCCCCTGCCCCCCTGCTCCCTGCTCCCTGCTCAAGAGCTTTTTCACTGCGATCGCTCTCATCCAGGCTAAGATAGCGCCAGATGCCATAATCAATACCTCGGTTGGGAATACGTCGCAGTTGCTCTTTTACCGACTTGAGAACCTCTCCGGGATCGAAACGATCCTCCAGTTTTAACAGCACGGGGAATATAGTAGTAAACCAGCCTACAGTACGAGACAAGTCCACATCCTCAAACAAGTCCTCTCGTCCGTGACCTTCTAAGTCAATCAGAAGGGAGTGAGAACCTGTCCAACGAGCGAAAGTCTGCACCAACGCTGTCAGCAGGACATCGTTAATTTGAGTATTGTAGGCTCCGGGGACATCCTGTAATAGAGTGCGAGTCTGTTCTACATTCAGGTATACAGATACAATCCGACTGGAAGCTACAGTATTATCTTGGGCAACAGCAGCATAATCCAACGGTAAAGGAGCAATTGGGAACTGCATTGAGTCCAGCCAGTAATCTAACTGTGAGTAGAGTTGTTGACTGCGGGCATAATCCTGCAATCGCATTGCCCAATTCTTGAAGGAAGTTGTTTTTGCAGGTAGTTGGATACTTTTGCCAGTTTCTAATTGTTTGTATGCTCCAGATAAATTTTCTAGCAAAATTCGCCACGAGATCCCATCTACAGCCAGGTGATGGATGATAATGAGTAAACGTCCGGGGGAATTGCCTAAGTGAAACAGAACGACCCGCATCAGCGGCCCATCTGCTAAGTTCAGCGTCCTTTGTTCTTCCTCTGCCCTGGCTTCAATTGTCCTTAACTGTTCTGCTTGGGGCAGATAGGACAAATCTGCAATACCCAATGATACGCCATCGCTCGCATCACTGTTGTACTGCTGCCATTGCCCCTCCTGCTGCACAAACCGCAGGCGTAGAGCATCGTGATGGTACAGTAACTTTTGTAGTGCCTGCTTTAATAACTCCGGTTGCAAATTTGCGGGAACTTCTAGCAGGAAGGATTGGTTAAAGTGATGAGGTTCTGGCAGATTTTGCTCAAAGAACCAGTGCTGAATCGGTGTTAGAGGGACAACCCCTGTAACTAAACCTTGTTCTGATTGAACCGAATTAATTGTACCAGCAACAGCAGCTAATTCAGCAATTGTTTGATGTTGAAATATTTGTTTGGGAGTAAGTTTTAGTCCGGCTTGATTAGCTTTAGCAATAATTTGCATACTAATGATAGAATCTCCGCCCAATTCAAAGAAATTGTCGTGGATACCGACTTTTTTTAGAACTAAAACCTCCCGCCAAATCTTTGCCAAGACTTCTTGAGTGTGGGTGTGGGGAGAGACAAAGCCAGTTGATTCATCGAACTCGAACTCTGGTACTGGTAATGCACGACGATCTACTTTGCCGTTGGGGGTAATCGGCAGAACTTCTAGAACTATGAAGGATGCAGGTATCATGTAACTGGGGAGCTTGGACTTGAGAAACTGACGTAACTCATTACTGTTCGGCTGTGTCAGTTCTGGGATGATATATGCTGCCAAACTCTTAATACTGGGTTTATCTTCTCTTGCAAGCACAACAGCATCGCGTACCTGTGGGTGTTGAGTCAAAGCCGCCTCAATTTCGGAAAGTTCAATGCGAAAGCCACGAATTTTAACTTGGCTATCAATGCGACCCAAGAATTCTATATTGCCATCGGCTTGGTAGCGAACCAAATCGCCTGTTTTATATAAAAGTGCTGAGTGCTGAGTGCTGTTAGCAGAAGCGGGGCTTTTAGCCCGTGCTGAGTGCTGAATTGTCCTCCTACTCCCTGCTCCCTGCTCCCCTGCTCCCCTGCCTCTTTGGAAAGGGTTACTAATGAATCTTTCAATCGTCAGGTCGGGACGGTGGAGGTAGCCTCGTGCCAAGCTCTCACCACCGATGTACAATTCTCCAGTCACACCAATGGGTACAGGCTGCAACAGGGAATCGAGTATATAAACTTGGGTATTAGCGATCGCCCGCCCAATCGCAGGTGGTATATAGTCTTGTTGTCTTTTCGGAACAGTACCAGATGTTGTGACTACAGTATTCTCTGTTGGCCCGTAATTATTCACCACCTTAAAGGGATGGGAATCTAAAGGATATTGATGAAGTTGATCCCCACCTGTGAGCAAAGTCCGCAAAGCAGCATTCGCCGGCCAATTTAATGATAAAATTTTCTCGGCCATTGGTGTCGGTAGGAAACTAATGGTTATTGCTTTTGACAACAACCAGTCTCGTAGTTGCTCGGGGTAAAGTCGGGTTTCATCGTTAGGAAAGTGAATGCTAGCTCCCGCCGTCAGATAAGGCCAGATTTCCCAACCACAAGCGTCAAATGCAACTCCCGCAATTTGTGTTGCTCGGTCAAGCGGCGACACTGCAAAAGCTTGTTGATGCCAAAAGACGAGATTTAACAATCCTCGATGTTCAATTTGCACTCCTTTGGGTTTACCAGTGGAACCGGAAGTGTAAATCACATAAGCCAGATTGTCAGTTGTTACTGTATGGAGTAAATTCTCTACACTGGTGCTGAAGATTGCTGTGTCGCTATCCAGACAAATCACCTGCGCTTGATGTGACGGTAGCATTGCGACCAAGCTTTTCTGGGTCAACAGCACTTTAACTTGGGCATCTTCTAGCATAAACGCCAACCGCTCTTGAGGATATGCTGGGTCAAGCGGTACATAAGCCCCACCAGCCTTGAGAATGCCCAGCAATCCTACTATCATTAGGGGAGAACGCTCAACACAAATTCCTACCAATACTTCTGCACCAACACCTAAAGATTGCAGATAGTGCGCTAATTGATTGGCGCGGAGGTTCAATTGCTGGTATGTCAGAGACTCATCCTCATAGACCACAGCCACAGCATTTGGTGTTTTTTCCACCTGTTCTTCAAACAACTGATGGATGCATTTGCTGTCAGGATAAGGCGTATAAGTATCATTCCACACCACTAGTAACTGATGTCGCTCCTGCTGACTCAGCAGTGGTAATTCACCAATGGTTTGATTCGGATTAGCAATAATCCCTGCTAACAAAGTCTGGAAATGACTTGTCATCCTCGCAATGGTATCTGGCTCAAAGAGGTCGCTGTTATATTCCCACGAACCGATCAGCCCCTCTTTTGTGTCCCAAACTGCCAAGGTCAAATCAAACTGAGATGTTCCACGTTCTATAAATTGAGGAGTCAGGGTAACATCAGGCAATTCTAATGTATCCAACAAGAAATTCTCTAAGACAAACACCACTTGGAATAGGGGATTGTAGCTGAGAGAACGTTCTGGTTGCAAGGCTTCTACTACTTGTTCAAAGGGGACATCTTGATGAGTGTAAGCAGACGTTGCAACTTGTCGCACTTGAGAGAGAAACTCACCGAAACTCGGATTTCCCTCGATTTGGTGACGCAGTACCAATGTATTGACAAAAAAGCCCATCAATGTTTCTATCTCTGTGCGGTTGCGGTTGGCAATAGGGCTACCAATGCAGATATCATCTTGACCACTGTAACGAAACATTAAAACTACGAAAGCCGCCAGTAGGGTATGAAAGAGGGTAGCTCCTGACTGTTGGCTGAAGGTTTTGATTTGCTGGCTCAAATTTTGGTCAATTTGAAATTCCTGGGTAGCACCACAGAAAGTCTGAACGGCGGGACGTGGTTTGTCTGTGGGTAGTTCTAATAAGGGTGTAGCACCAGCTAATTGTTGCTTCCAGTAGTTAAGTTGCTGTTTTTGAACTTCCTCAGTTAACCATTGTCGCTGCCAAACTGCAAAATCAGCATGCTGGATGGGCAACTCAGGGAGGAGTAAAGGAGAATCAAGAGTAAAAGCTCGGTAGAGGCTGGACAACTCTTTGATGAATATCCCCATTGACCAGCCATCCGTGATTATATGGTGCATAATCAACACCAGCACATTCGACTCTGACCCCAGTCGCAGTAAAGTGACTCGCAACAAAGGGCCATTATCCAAATCAAAAGGTTGCCGAGCTTCTTTTGTGACAATCTGTTGTACTTCTGATTCTTCTAAACCTTGCAAGTCCAGCACTGGCATAGCAATCAGCAAGCTAGGAGAAATTACCTGCACGGGTTTTCCATCTACTGCTGGAAATGTTGTCCGTAAAATCTCGTGGCGGCGAATGATTTCGTTGATACTCTGCTGAAGAACTTCTACGTTGAGTACACCTTGAACGCGCAGCTGGAAACCCTCGTTATAAAATGGGCTTTGGCTCTCTAATTGATAGAGAAACCACATCCTCTGCTGGGCAAAGGATAAGGGCAACTCTGTAGAACGCTCTATAGGCAGTATTGGTGCAAAGGAGGAGTCTGTGGCAGTCTTGGCTTCTTGTATAAAAGCCAGGATTTCTGATTTGCGTTCTAGCAATTGGTTTTTCAGCTCTGGGTTCATCACTCCCTTGGGAGCGCGATAGTTTAAGCGATCGCCTTCCAACCAAATTTTGATGCCTAAACTATTTAAATAAGAGACAAATTCTATTGTTGTCATTTATAATACGCCTCCCTCATATTCTTCCTCTGCGTCATCAATAGCTACATTCCACTTGCTGACGACAGTTTGTAGCGCCTCAAGACTTTCTCCCAAACCAGCTACAGTTGGGGATGCAAAAAAACGATTGGGCGACAACTCAACAGAAAAAGTCTCACGCAACCGAGAAATGACTTGGAAGGCTAGCAAGGAATTTCCTCCTAATTGAAAGAAGTTATCATGAATGCCGATTTGAGGTATGCCTAATACTTCTTGCCAGTTTTGAGCTATTTGCCGTTCTGTCTCGTTTCGGGGAGCGATCGCTCTTTGAGTCATACCCCTAGCCAATAAGTCTCGATTGATTTCACCATTAGCAGTGAGAGGCATTTGGGATAGTTGCACGAAGTCACAGTTAACGGTTGTTGTGAAGCGATCGCGCACCGTCAAATCTGATAACTCTGGTACGGTAGAACCGTTACTCGTAGTGAAATAGGCAGTTAATTTCTGTAGCCCTGGAAACTCAGAGGTGAAACGCCGAATTTTGGGATTGCTGCCATCTAAACCGACTATTAGCTGTGCTTGGTTGTGATATAAACCAGCCAAAAAGGAATATAATCCTTGTTGCAAACTCATCTCATAATAGCCTTGAGCGCGGGTGATTTCTTGCCTTTGATAACCCTTGTTAATCCCTGTATCACGCCAATTTGTCCAAGCAAAGCAATAGCTGTGCAACCTGCTAACAGAAAGTTGATATTGATTAAAGCTTTCCAAAAAGTTGTTAGCAGCAGCATAAGCAGAAATTGTCGCTCCACCAAAGAAACTTGCTAAAGACGAAAAGCTAATGAAAATCCCCTGTCCTTGCTTCTTAAGTACCTGATGTAGTACCCAAGTGCCTAACACTTTGGGTTGCAGAATTGCAGCTAAACTCTGTGGTGTTTCATTCACTAGCATTTGTTCGTGATAAGTTCCCGCCAGATGAATCACGCCATCCAGTTGACATCCCCAGTTAGCCTTGGCTTTTTCCACCACTTGTTGCACTGCTTGAAAGTCGCAGATATCCACTGCTTCATAAACCACGGAACCAAGCTGCTTTAATTCCTGATAAACTTTGACTTTTTCTAATGAGACATTTGGTAAACGAGTCCGACCTACTAATAACAATTTGGCATTAAAAAACTTAATTAGATATTTAGCAATTTCAACTGCAACGCCTCCAAGCCCACCACTTATGAGATACATTCCCCCCATTTTCAAAGGAAGTTCTTGCTTTGGTTTGTCTTGCAGATTAACTTTTTCTAAACCTGCAATTAAACGTTGTCCATTGCGATAAGCTATTTCTTGGTCTTTTGAGAAAATCTGGAGTTCTTGTAGAAGATAGTTACCAGCTACCTGTATTGAATTTGGTGTCAAATCTATGTGACGACAATTTAACCAAGGTATTTCTTGGGGAATAGTTTTAATTACACCGAGAACTGGAGATTTTTCATAAGCAATCTTGTCTGTTACTTGCGTAGATTGGGTGTAGCTAGAAACAAATAATAACTGTAAATCTGAGAAATTTTGAGTTTTTGCTAGGGCTTGGACAAGAAATAACAAACTGTAAATTCCCTGTTCTTGCGCTTTTTCCAGAGCTGCTAGGCTTTTGATTTCTCCGCCATACTCTTGATAATTCCACAGATGGAGAATCTGACCGATGGTCTGTTTCTCTGCCTTGATTGTGTCAAGTAAGAGTTGATAATGGTCTGCATTTCCAGGATTTAAAAAGAAGTGATTGGAATCTTTTTTAGCAAAATCAGAGCCGGGTGAAACACACAGATATGGCAGGTTTTGCTGTTCTAGTTGCTGACAAACAAATGTCCCCAATCCTAACTCGTCGAGGAAGACTATAGTTAGACAACCTTGGGGTAAAGCTTTTATAAGTTTGGCTTGCTTCCGGCGCCAGACTTTTTGATAGAACCAATCAGGAATAGTATTAGTATTATTTAGTAATATATCAACTTGTTTGATAATGTGGTTAAACTCACCTGCACCGAAGCGATCGCGAAGTTGCGATCGCTGAATTTTACCAATGATGGTTTTAGGAATATCTTCTTTAGGTAATAAAATTAAATAATCAGGATTTAACCCGATTTTACTGACGACTGTCTGCCGAATTTTAGTTAGCAGTTCTAATAGTTTTTGGTCTTCCGTAACAGGCGAACTGAAGAAGATAGCCAGTTTCTCTGTTGCATCATCAGCATCGCAGACTGCACAAGCGGCTGTGTAAGAAACTTCAATTTCTGCAATTTCTTCAACTACTGCTTCAATTTCATGACTGTAGTAGTTAGCTCCATTGATAATGATAGTTTCTTTGGCGCGACCAGTAACAACTAATTGTCCGTTGGCAATGAATCCTAAATCTCCAGTATCAAACCAGCCATCTTTTAAAAATGATTGACTGTTCGCATCGTAGTTGTTGTAATATCCCGGAGAAACTGCATCACCTTTAACTTGCAAACGACCGATAGTGTCTTCTGTTAATACAGAGTTTTGCTCGTCTACTATGCGAATTTTAACCCCAGGAATAACTGAACCTAAATCAGTAAAAGTATGATAATTCGGATGGTCTATTTCTACTCGTTTAATAGTACCTTCTAAGATAGATTTATCTATCCTATGGAATAACAAAGGTGCTTCTTTTTTGGGCTGATAATATGTAATTCCCGAACCCATCTCTGCCATCCCAAAAGCTGGTCTAATTGCTGTTGCTTCGAGTCCATAAACAACTAAATTTTCTCGAAAATCTTCCACAGCTTTACTAGATACTGCTTCGCCAGCTGTTAGGAGAAATTTTACACAAGATAAGTTCCAGTTCTGTTCTGGTTCTTGTTTGAGAGAGTCATTAACTATGGCATAAGCAAAGTTGGGTGCCCAGCTATGAGTAATCCGATATTTATGGATCAAATCCAACCAGTTGAGGAGGCGACCTAAGATATATTCTTTTTGGGCATAAACGAGGGTGCAACCGATTTCTATACCACGAATATGCCAGTCGGAAATGCTGCCAATATGATCGAACGGCAGCCAATTTAAAACTATATCTTCTCGCTGGTGTTGATTGAGTTGGTTAGCTCCTCTGGCACGAGCAATGAGATTTTGATGAGTCAATTGAACGCATTTTGGGATTCCTGTACTGCCAGAAGTTAGATTGAAAAGAGCCACTTCATTTGGTTGACTCTGGTGATATTGTTTGCTGGCAGGATTGTCTTTTAATGCTTCAATCGTGTCTATTTTTAGGCGTTCTGCTGGTAGCCATTGCGATAGTAATTCTACCTCTTGTTTGAGAGCTTCTGTAGTTAAGATGACTGGACTATCTAAGAACTGCCAAATATGACAAAGCTTATCCACCACCTTGTTTGATTCTCTATAAGTTGGTGGTACTTCCACGATCGCAGGTACAAAGCCTCCCAATATGCAGCCCCAAAAAGCTGGAATAATGTCACAGCTAAGTTCCATCTGCAATATGACTTTGTTTTTTGGCTTGAGTCCCAACTTTCTCAAACCAGCAAGAATTCGCTCGGCAACTTCCAGTAATTCAGCGTAGGATTGGCGTAGTTCTGTGCCATCGGGCAACAGGTAAATAATACCCTCACCTGTAACCTTTTGAGCAGCTCTTTGCAAAACTTCCGGCAAGGTAACAGGTGCATTGCGATCGTTCGAGAGAATATCACCGTGGCTGATGGCAAGTGGCTTCGGCTGTGTGAAATGTTGTTGTGTATTGGGCTGAGAGTCTTTGAGGATTGGAGAAAAGTTTGCGATCGCATTTTTGTTTTGCCAATCTGGGAGCAAATCTGACAAATGGAGTGAGGGAATTTGCTTTCTCAACTCCTGCACTACTACCACTGCCTGTTCGATTTTATAATGAGAATTAAGTTGCTTTTCTACTTGCTCTATTAAACTTTCATCAATAACAGGAATGTTACTCAAAGCTAATTCGTCTACCTCTCCTGCGGCAGTTAAAGGTAGATTGGACACTGATACAAAAGCTCTTGGTAGTAATGCTTCATCGCATATATCTTGAAGATAAAAGCGAATTTGTTCTAGCAAAATATTTGAGCTTGAAACAATATATAGTATGACTTCTAGCGGAGATATTTTCTTGACAATTACTGTACATTCGTTTATTGAAGTTTTCTCCAATAAAACTAATTCAAAATCAGTTTTAAGTTGCTGTATTTTCTCCAAATTTAAACTTTTTTTTTCTGAAAAATTCATTTGATTATCAACCCATACTGTATATAAGTGGTGGTTAAAAACTATAAATTGAATGAATTAGTGCAGAACAAGTTTTTAGGTTTTAATCTGTTCCTATTTAAATATACTTTCATGCGGCATTGCATAATTTTGAATAATGGCCTTTGAGTGTTTAATCCGGTATAAATCGGACTCAGAGGCCATTTTATTATTTGAGAGCAATTAAGCGCGATCGCACTTAATTTAGTAACATTTTGTTGGCAGTCTCAACAAATGTAACAGGAAAATTATTCCTCGACGATTTCAATTGTCTTTGGCGGCTGAACCTCTTCAAAATTATCAGTGATTGTTGGGTTAAGTTCATTTTTTAGTTTGAGTTTTAGATCCTCTGTAATGGGTAAATCTTTAATTTCTTTGAGGAGATATCTCACAGATTCGGTTTTGCGACGTTCTGCATAAATATTCTTGAGAACTGCTTCAATTCCAAATCCCGCTATAGCCTCCCCTACAAGCGTTGTCAAACCAAGCACACCTAGACCGCCGATGATGCCAAACGGGCCTCCCAACCCCGCCAGGGCAGCTACAACGCCGTAACCACCCGCCAAACCTGTTGCAGAAATTGCAATTACCAGAAGTATGCCAGGAAGACCCAAAGCAGCGATTTTTTTAACGACTTCATCCATTGGAATTACCTCAAATCCTTACATTCTTGGTTAAATCTTGATTAAGGGTAATAGAATTTATTCACCCTTACTTGCTAGCTTAGTACTTAATCGAGATGGTGACTAATTTTTACTTTGTCAAAACTTAGTGCTGAGTGAGGAGTGCTGAGTGCTGTTAGCAAAAAGCTAAGGTTTAGCCCGTGCTGAGTTAGGAGTTAAGAGTTAAGAGTTTTGTTTATCTCCTTGTCTCCTCATCTCCCTCATCTCCCTGCTCCCCTGCTCCCCTGCCTCTTTTTTAGGCTAACAAAATACTACATAACTCATCGATTTGTTTACTTTTTTCTGTAATCAGTCGATGAGCTATAGTTTGTAACTGACGAATATTTTCTGATTTGACATTATCTATGTCTTCTAAATCACCTGTTAAAAATGTTTGAAATCTATAATAAGAGCCTCTAATTTCCTTGTCAGGAGACTCAAATAAGTGTTCTAATTCTCCAGCTACAACTTCACTACCACCGTCCATAACAATGTTTAAAAGAGGTTTTACCCATTGCAATTGTCCCCAATTTTTCACATCGTTATACTTGTAAACACTCGTCAGGGAACCTGTACCCAAGGAAACTAATAAGATATCGTTGGTATGTAGCACTGCTTTTTGAGCTTGTCTACTGATTTTCGCTTCTGTAATCGCCAAGCTTGCTGGATTATTAGCAACCAATCCTCCGTCTACTAAATTATAGAAGCCACTAGGATTATGGGAAGTCGCAACTCGATAGGGAGGAAAATAAGTAGGTGTCGCACTAGTTGCCATTGCCGCATCTTTGAGCGTAAAACCGACACTCACCTTCCGAAATTTTTTAGATTCTATCTGTTGTTTTTCGATTTGGTTGGTAAAGAATATCGGAATTCGCTGTTCGATATCGTAGCTAGTGACGAAAACTTCTTTAAGATTATTTTCTAGAGGGGTATTACCAAAATATTGGTTGATAATTTCTTCTCTGCCGTCAGACGCATATTTGGGTTGAGCAAACATATCTTCAAGAGGGCCGAGCAAATGTTCAAAAAATGGCTCGTAAAATATCTCAGCCCCATATTCGACATATAATTTGACCATCTGTTCGGCACTGTACTGAGCTTGTGGCTCACTTTCAGATATAGATGGATCTAAACTTAATTGGGGTTTAGTCAATCCTAGTGCCAGAATTCCTCCGGTTGAAGTGCCTGCAATTAAGTCGAATAAACTAAAAATCGGTTTTTTTGTGCGCTTTTCAATTTCTGCTAATATTAGCGCTGGGATAATGCCTCGAATACCGCCTCCATCAATGGAAAGAATTTTATATCTAGGATTGGCTGTAGTAATCATAGTTTTTTGCGATCGCTCCTGAGTTAATTTTTGTGGTTTTTTGGGCTGTTGGATATCGGCCAGAACTTGACTTTCAGTTGCTTGAGCTATTTCGACTTTCTCTTCTTGCTTTGGCTGGGAAGTTTGAATGTTGGTATTTTCACTCTGCTTCTTTGCCCCTTTTTTTCCCTTTCCTGTAGTTGAGGCTACAGGAACGGGAGTTACAAGAATGTCGTTTTCTACATCTGGGGAAACCTCAATGGATTGCTGCGAGTCAGCTTTGCCAACAGCAGTTAGTTCAGTGGAGGAAACCTCTGCAACTGACTGGTTCTCTTCTGGGGAATTGCTTGTTGTTGGACTCTGGTTCGATGATTGGGTAATTCCAAATGGAATTTGTGCTAAACCCCAACTGGGATTACCATGCAAAGTTCCATTATGAGTATTTTCAGTCTGGTCTTTTACGGTCGTTCCTTCTCCTTCGTTTAAAATCCAATAAGCGACTAATCCTTGTTCCTTCCCGACTAGAGGCTTAATGCGGTGTGTTTGGATTTCCACTGGCGGACAGGGGTAATTCCAGACGCTAATATTAGCTAATTGACCTGTGAAATATATGTTGTTGTGTAAAGTCGCGCCCAGAGTCACAGGACTAGTTGCTTTGTTTAAAGAGTCACCTGTCAAATAGCCAAAATACTCATGCTCGTCAAGGTGTATAGTCAGTTGACCCCGATTAAAAACAATAGCAAAGAAGTGCCATTGTCCGACAGTTAATTCTCCATTGCCAAAGGTTTTGATAACCTTCTCAGCCTTTTCATCAATATATATATCTAAGTTTCCTGATTCATTGATGCCAAACTCAAAGTTATCACTATATCGGTCTGAGGAACGGGCAAAAAAAACATTGTGCGTTCCGTATGTAGTGGCTTGATTTTTTAGTTCTTGAGGATTAATCCATCCAGAAATTGTAAAGGCTGAACTCCCCTCAGCAAAAACACCACCAATATCATTTCTGCCAAAATTTATATAATCATCTTGACCATCAAATGTTATAACTGATTGGCTATATACCTGGGTTGTCACGATATTTTAATCTCCAAATAAGAGTAGAACTGAAGAAAGTCCTTAGCGACGATTAAAATTTATGGCGATCGCTTGAATTAATGAAGTGTACTCGGATTCCTATCATCGTCCATCGTCGCACTCTCTACGACTGACTATACCAGTATGGCTGCGCTCTTTGTTAGTTGCCATATCTCACTCACCATTAAGATTTTTCCAATTCAAATCTTGACAAGTATTAAACAAAATTACTAAACCTTTATAAACTTATAACTTATTCAAAACTATAATTTATTACAATTTTGAAAACTTTTAATTATTGCCCAAATATTCAAAATTTATGTTCATTGTATCAGAAACATAGTTTATCTGAATTTTTTAGTCAAGATATTTATCTAAATATTTACTTAAATTTATAAAATTATTATGCTTTAAATCTTTGCGAACAACATTACTTGTTGGCGATTAATTTCTTAACTGTCTTAACTGTCTTAACTGTCTTAACTGTCTTAACTGTCTTAACCGAATTGTTTGAAATGCTGTTGCATTTTATTGAGAAAAATGAGATGATTTTTTAACTGAAATTTTCAGTATGTTAATTTAAAGAAAGTAAGTTTGTTTCAACGATATAGGAATCTGTTTTTATTTCTGAAATTATTTGCGTGGTGCGCGTTGACATTGGCGTTGGCGAAGCCTCTCGTAGAGAAGCCTCTCGTAGAGAAGCCTCTCGTAGAGAAGCCTCTCGTAGAGAAGCGCAGCACAAGCGCGATAGAAAGGAAACTCTTAACAGGGAACAGGGAACAGGAGAGAAGAAAGTTAAAGGTCTACTGAGTTTTTTCACGCAATCAAATATGAGTCCTATAGATTAGTTGTTATCAAAAAAGAGTAAAATCATCAGTTAAATTAGGGGTAATTCTGCTGCGGTTGCAGCTATTCTTACACCATTGGGAAATCCGTTTAGTATCGTAGGAGGTATCGGGCTACTTGGTCTAATAACGGTTGTAGGGGATGCTGTAGCAGGATATGGACTTGAAGCTATTGTTAAAGCTATTTATAAAGTAACAAAACTGAATTTGTTCAATTTTTCCTTAAATAAATTAAAGATTTACCGATTACAATAGACTTAGCTTGGAGTTAAGTATTACTTTTTAGGAAGTAGAGACTACAAAAACAATTGAAATTGTTGAGAAATGATTTTGATGGCTAGTTGTTACCTAATGCCAACCCACTTTTAGCAAAAGTTTAGTTAGGTAATATTAATTATTGAAGAGCGGACTTTAAGAAGGATATATAGCATTTCCTAGTCTGTTGAGGTACAAATCTCTGCGTACCTCTGCGCTTTACTTTGCGTCCCTCTGCGTTTCAAAATATTATCTGTACCTCACTTAACAGGGAATCGCTATACAAGCTAATGCGGTTAGATAATCATAGTCAGCTTTTAGATTACGCGATCGCTGCATTACCCATATCACACTACCACCATCAGCGTTAGCGGTTATGCCCGTGGAGGAACTCCCGGCACTGCAAACAATAATTGTCGCCGGAGAGTCTTGTTCTGCTGAATTAATCAAGCAGTGGTCTGTTGGCAGAAACTTCTTCAAAGCTTACGGCCCGACGGAAGCTAGTGTCTGTGCCACAATTGGCAAAGCCACGCCGAAGGCGAACGCAAAATGCCATGATAGCGAGAAAATATCTATTGGTAAGGCGATCGCCAATACATCAGCAGAAGAACGTAATCGCTCATTACCAGCACAAGTAGTAGTTTGTCTGAATTATTGCTCTTTAAGTTGAGGACAAGTAGGCAAGAGTGATTGGGAATTTGCTGATGTGTCTGCATCAGTACTTTGGAGTTCTGGAACTGGCTTGGACTGAGCAATATAGCACTGGCGCATGGTTGCTTGTTTTTCTAATCGGGTAGCGATCGCTTTTAACAATTCCTCTACTGTCGAGGGCTTGGTAAGATAATAGACCATTTTCGGCTGCGATCGCTTCAAACCCTTCTGCTTCTAAACTGTCTACGAGATAGAATTATTAATTTATCATTAGCAGATGTGGCTGCAAGTGCAGGGGCAGAATTTACCTAAATACGCTGTAACTAATTCGTAATTGGGCATTGCTTATTTCTCCTTGTCCCCCATTCCCTTTGATTTGAATTTGCTCTAAACTCGACCTGAACGCACCTTTATCAGATTGTGAAGAATGATTAACAAAAACGAGTATAGACAAACATGATAAAAATGCTAGCTGAAAACTTGATAGGAATTGAGACAAGCTTACAAATTAATTGGGTTTGGCTAAATGTCAGCTTACAGTTTGCTAGTTGGGCACTCTTCTCACTTTTACTTGCTGAGATATTGAGAGACAGCTATCATGCTTTGTGTCATCAAGTCAATTGGCTTGCTAAATGGCACAACAAGCACCACATGGCTTATCGCCGCGATTTATCGATAGTTTCTCTGAAAGTTTATCAAGAATCGCAGCTTTATCACGACATTTTAGAGTCGAGTCTACTGCTGCTGGTATTGATAGTCATTGCCTTAATTGGTAAGCAAATGGGGTTATGGCTAGGAGTAGCTTACGCTTGTACCTTTTTGTATGGTGCGTCTGTGCGATATTTTCTAGGAAAAATTGATACAGATTACAACCACCTACCCGGCCCTTTAGAGACAATTCCATCCATTTGGTGGGTGAATCGGTCTTACCATTGGCGACATCATTTTGATGATGTTAACGCCTACTACAGTGGCGTCTTTCCCTTAGTTGATAAAATTCTGGGTACAGGACTATCTCTCAAAGGTAAAACCATCGCTTTAACTGGAGCATCAGGAGCGTTGGGGCAAGCGTTGGCGGCTGAACTTGTCAAGAATAATGCTAAAGTCGTGGCATTAACCACTAATCCAGAAAAATTAGTAGAGCAAGTTGGGGTAAAGGTGGTTTCCTGGCAGTTGGGCAATGAAGCCAATCTGAAGGATAGTTTAGAGAAAGTAGATATTTTAATTATCAATCATGGAGTCAATGTCTACGCCAGCCGCACATCGGAGGCGATCAATTCCTCTTATGAAGTGAATGCCTTTTCAGCATTACGGTTGATAGATATATTTTTGACAACTGTAACAGGGCCACAAGCAAAAGCAACCAAGGAAATTTGGGTAAACACTTCTGAGGCTGAGGTTTCTCCAGCACTGAGTCCGCTTTATGAACTCAGCAAAAGAGCGCTAGGAGATATTGTTACGCTCAAGCGTTTGGATGGGGATTGTGTAATTCGCAAGTTAATTCTTGGCCCGTTTAAGAGTCAACTAAATCCTTATGGAGTGATGTCTGCACAGCAAGTTGCTCGTGCGATCTTATTTTTGGCACAGCGTGACTTCCGAAATATTATTGTGGCAATAAATCCTCTCACCTATCTGCTGTTTCCCTTAAAGGAAACGAGTACGTCACTATACTATCGAGTCTTCAGCCGGACAGCAAAAAGTGAACAGGACTTACACAAATAATAGTCAAAAAGAATGATTTTCAGGTAGTTTGTCAAGTTTAAATTGATAGGTAAGCAAGTTTGTAGTAAAGACTTTAGTCCTTATTTTCTAAGCACTAAAGTGCTTACTACAAACCCTCAAAAGTGAAAGTGATATCATGTCCGGCTAATCACTTATGATTACCGTATCTGTGCAAAAATCCCAAAAATCTCTTTCTCCCAGCAAGAGCTGCCCTTTAAATGATAAGTCTTCAACCAGAGATTAGATGAGAGCCTTAGCCGTATCGGTATCGAACACCTACTGCTTCAAAGATACAAAGGTGGAGACTATATATAAAACAATTTTCTTTACAACAGAAGAATTAAAAACGGGAAATCCTCTAAATAAACCTGACATCAGGCATGATAGTGTCGATAAAAAAAGCTTCAGCTAAACTCTGTACAATAAATTATTAGTCCTTACTGCATCTGGTTCACCATACCTCTTATGTCAGATCAAAGAGCACTCCTAATCGAACTGCTCCGTGCGGCTTACGCAGCTTTCAACGCGCGAGACATTGACGCTGCCCTTGCCCTCATGACTCCGGACGTGGTTTGGCCGAGAGCGTTTAAAGGCGGTTTTGTTCATGGGCCTGAAGAAGTTCGCGCTTACTGGACGGAGCAATGGAGCGAGATCGATCCGCACGTCGAGCCGGTTTCCTTTTACTTGGAGGAGGGCGGGCGCATTTTGGTCGATGTGCATCAGGTCGTGCGTGACAAGGCTTACGCAGTTCTTGCCGATGAACACGTGGGCCATCGATTCACCTTTGAACACGGCTTGATTCAAGCTATGGAAGTCTGTCCACTTCCATCGTCCACCACAAAGACCTAACCATGCGCAAAGAGCAAACAGGCATTTCTAGGGCGGCCTTCTTCTGTATCCGGGGTGAAGTAAGCATCCGTACAGAAAGTTACGCCCTTGGATTTGATGAGCCGCTTTTAATCCAAGCGTGAGCCACGGAGAAACCTGTACCAATTAATTGAAGTGTGATTTTAATTTTGCCAATTTTTTTGATTTTATTTTCTTATCCTACTCGCACCCCAAGTTCCTCCCAAACAAGTTTATCGTTTTTTAATAGCCATCATCCGAACTCCACCATTAGGAGCAAGGGTAAATCCACGTCGTTGCAGTTTAATAGGTTTATTTTCTACTAAGGTAAGTTGATAATTGGATAAAACTGTTGCGAGGACTAATTTAATTTCTAACTGAGCCAAGGCATATCCTAAACAGCGCCGAATTCCACCACCAAAAGGAATAAACTCCCAAGGGGAATACTGGCGTTCTAAAAAACGTTCGGGATTAAATTGTTGAGGATTAGGATATAAGTCTTTCCGGTAATGCAAGAGGTAGATACTTGGCATTAAAGTTGTATCAGGAGGAAACTGATATCCGGCAATATTTATGGATGATTTGGTAATGCGTGGGAAAAGCCCTGGAAGGACTGGATACATCCGCAGGGTTTCTTGGCAAACTGTGCTTAAGTAAGGAAGTTGGGCAATTTCCATCGGGTTTGGATTTTCTCCCAAGCTGTCAAGTTCCTGCTGCAATTTTAAGAGAACATCTGGATTTTGATGAATTTGATAGAAAGCCCACGCTAGCGTTGTTGCAGTAGTTTCATGTCCAGCAAATAAAATTGTCAGCAATTCATCTTTTAATTCATCGTCGGTCATTGCTTGCCCATTTTCATCCCGCGCTGCCATCATCAAGCTCAGAACATCACCCTGGTGATTGTTCTTTGTTCTTTTCTCTTCAATTTCTGCTTGAAGTAGCTGATAAATATGGCTTTGTCTACTTTTCATCTGCCCCCAAGGAGTCCATTTTCCCCAATCTTGTTGTAAGAATCGGAAAAATAGCATACTGGAGCGCAAAGGAGAATCAGTCATATCCAACCAACTAGTAAGTAGAGGTAAAATTAGTTGATAGCGTTTCCCTTCACTTAAACCAAAGACAATTTGTAAAATTACTTGTAGACTAACTTTCTGCATGGCAGAACGAGCCACAAAAGGTTGACCGATTTGCCATTGACTGGCGATTTGCTCGGTAATTAAGCAGATTTGTTGAGCATAAGTCTGTAGCCTTTCTCCATGAAAAGGGGGCATTAATAATTTTCGTTCTCGTCGATGGCGGGCACCATCTATTAACATGAGAGAATTTCGCCCAATCAAAGGTTCTGCAATTTTATTACCACGA
Organism: Nostoc sp. DedQUE04; assembly: GCF_034530995.1. NCBI lineage: Bacteria > Bacillati > Cyanobacteriota > Cyanophyceae > Nostocales > Nostocaceae > Nostoc > Nostoc sp. DedQUE04. The sequence goes on from NZ_JAVRCA010000015.1 coordinate 142,268, forward strand.
CCAATATCAAATTTAGAATCTTGACTGAAAATTTCTTGAATGGCTTGGGGACGGCTAATAATTACATAAGAACCGAGTCCACTCAGTTGCATGGAAAAAATGTCTCCATACTCTTGACTATACTTTTGCTGAAATCCAATCGGATCGGCAATCCATCCGATCAGTTGCCACCACGAAGGGCTAATAATGCAATTCGGTAATTGACTAAGCATAATATTTTACCTGTGATTCCACTTGATAATCTCAAACAAATACACCCATTATCCCTGAGTAACCATATTTAGGGACTGGCTCATGACTGCATTGATTAAGCTATCTAGCAAGCGATCGCGTGATAAAGATGTAAGTTCTTTTCCATACAACATTTCTTGTAAAATCACGTACGATACCAAAGAACCAAAAAAAATCTGAGCCATTGCTTCTGGGTCGGTGATTCCTAATTCTGGATGAGATCCGAAATACTGACTCAGCATTTGCCGACCGCGTAGCACAACGGTTTGAGTATAAAGTTTAGCTAGTTCTGGAAAGTTTTGTGACTCGGCGATCATCAAACGCAATAATGCCAAATAATCGGGATTATCAGCGACTTCGGTTAAATAAATTTTAGCAATTTGACGCAAAAAAATCGCTGGTTCGCCATGTAAATTTTCTGTGCAAAAAATACTTTGAAAACAAGCGAGGGTCAACCGTTCTATCAACGCTTTAAACAGCCCTTCTTTATCTTGAAAGTGACTGTATATTGTTTGCTTAGATACTCTAGCCGCCGCACTAACACGATCCATACTTGTTCTAGCGTAACCCTCCTTCAAAAATACCTGTATAGCTCCTTGCAAGATTTGCTCCTGCTTGGGAGCGATCGCAGGTAAAGTATTTTCTAGTTGAAAAGTAGGGTTTATAAACATGAAAAGTAAACTTTTTGACTTATGTCTTGTCTTATCATACTAGACAGTCTAGTATATGACACAGAATTCAGAATTTTCAATTTACAAAATATTTTTCACAATCCAGGGTGATACCATGACTCAGACTATCCCAACATCCCCGGAAAATTTCAAAGATGCAGTATCGAAGCAGCAAAACCGCAAGAAACCGATCCTTTTAACGATTGGGGTGCTGCTGGTGGCTGGTGGCATTGGCTACGCGGTGTGGCGCTCTCAACCGCAAGTATCAGCAAATGTACTGCAAGTTAGCGGACGGATTGAGGGTTATGAAACCGAGATCGCGATCAAGCGTTCTGGAAGAATTGAGACAATTGCCGTGCGGGAAGGGGCAGCAGTTAAAAAGGGGCAAGAGTTAATTAAATTAGACGACACAGACGATCGATTGCTGCAACAACAACTACTTGGTAGTCAAGCAAGAGTGACATCTGCGAGATATGATGAACAGCAAGCAGTTTCAGATGTAGAGCGAGTCACCAGAGAAATTCAAGAAATTAACAGCCAAATTAACGAAGCCAAACTGAATTTACGGCAGTCTCAAGGGGATACCCAAGGAAGAATTGAGCAGGCCCAAGCAAATGTCGCAGCAGCCAGAGCCACATTAGTGCAAGCACAAGCGCAAGTTAAACAGGCAGCAGCAGAAGTTAATTTAGCAAAAATCAACCGCGATCGCTATGCCCAACTGGTAAAAGAAGGGGCGGTAAATCAACAACAATTCGATCAAGCCCAAACTACTTTAGATACTGCGATCGCAACCCTAGAAGCACGAGTTGCAGCAGTTAATGCCGAACGCCAGCAATTACAAGCGACATCAGGAGCGTTAACTCAAGTTAAAACTACAGGTTTCAATCCTGATATTCGCAACGCCCAGTTAACAGCATTAATCAGAAAGCAGCAGCAAAGTTATGCTGAACTTAAATCTGCACAGGCAAAAGTCAACTCTGCCCGTGCCAAAGTGAAAGATGCCCAAGCATCAAATCAGCAAATCCTCACCCAGATTGCAGACTCCAAAAAAGATTTAAATGTAGTTAGTCCTTTAGATGGAGTAGTGACAGCCCGTAATGTCGAACCAGGTGCAATAGTTAGCAGTCAGACTAATATTTTGACAATTGTTGACCCGAAAACAGTGTATTTTAGAGGTTTTATTCCCGAAGGCGATATTGGCAGAGTGCGTTTAGGACAAACAACAAAAATTTTCATTGATTCTGCACCAAAGAAACCATTAGAGGGTAAAGTAATTGCCATCGATCCGCAAGCTTCATTTACACCAGAAAATATTTACTTTCAAAAAGATCGAGTCAGGCAAGTAGTAGGAATTCGGATCAAAGTTCAAAACCCTGATAGTTGCTTTAACCCCGAAAAACCTTATAGGGAATCAGATTTACCCTGCGCCAAAATGGGGATGCCAGCAGATGCCGAAATTAGTTTGAAGGCAGGGGACGGGGAGCAGGGGGCAGGGAGCAGGGGAGCAGGGGAGCAGGGGGGGCAGGATAGCGCAGTGGTAGCGAGTCCACGAGCGGTGGCAGGAGGTAGAAGGGAATGAAACAGCAAATTACTACTTTCTCTCGAAACTTACCCTCATCATCTAATCTGCCAACTACAGCAATTGAAGTTCGCGGTTTGCACAAGCACTATGGAAACTTAGCTGCTGTGCGAGGAATTGATTTGAGTGTCTACAAAGGTGAAATGTTTGGATTAATTGGCCCTGATGGTGCGGGGAAAACTAGTACATTTCACATTTTGGGCGGTGTGATGGAAGCAACGGCGGGGGAGGTGCAAATATTTAATCAACCTGCACGAGATGCCCGATTAATTACAGGTTATCTTACTCAACAGTTTTCGCTGTATTTGGATTTGAGTATTGATGAAAACTTGCATTATGCAGCAGGGTTGCGGCAAGTAGCAGATGATTTATTAAGGGAACGCCGCAATAAATATTTAAAATTAATGAATTTAGAGCGATTTGGCGATCGCTTAGTGGGACAACTTTCTGGTGGAATGAAACAAAAACTGGCGCTGTGTTGTGCTTTGGTTTCGCAACCAGAAGTATTGTTACTAGATGAACCTACCACGGGTGTCGATCCAGTTTCCCGGCGGGAGTTTTGGGATGTGCTGGGGGAATTATCAGCCGAGGGGATGACAATTGTAGTTGCAACACCATATTTAGATGAAGCTGAACGCTGTCACCGCGTGGCTTTGATGTACAGTGGGCAAATTCATGAAATTGGTACACCCAAAGAGTTACGGGCTAACTTAGGCTTGCATCGCTTAGAAGTGCGAACAGCCAACCTGGAAGCTACAGAAGAAATACTCTCCCAGGCTACTCAGACAAATATAGTAGATGTGCAAACTTTTGGCGATCGCTTGGATGTCCTCGTTGAAAATATAAATTCTGGCGAAACCCAAGTCCGCGAACTACTGCAACAACATCACTTACCTTCTCCCAGTATCGAACATGGCGAACCCACATTAGAAAATGTCTTTGTGACGCGCCTGCGACAACAAGGTTCCGCGCCGCAATTTTTTCCGTTTCCCCGTTATCGGAAGAGGGGACAAGGGGAGCAGAGGGGCAGAGGGGCAGAGGGGCAGAGGGGCAGAGGGGCAGAGGGAGTATTTAATACTCAGGACTCAGAACTCAGGACTCAGGACTCAGCGCTAGCGATATATGCTCGCAATCTCAGCCGGGTTTTTGGCAAGTTCCAAGCCGTTAAAGATGTCAACGTCGAAGTTCGTTATGGGGAAATCTTTGGGTTGTTAGGTGCTAATGGTGCTGGCAAAACTACCACCATTAAGATGCTGTGTGGATTACTAGAAGCAAGCGGCGGTGAAATTTCTTTGGGTGGTGAGACAGGAAATCTGCGTAGTGCAGACTTACGGCGACGCATTGGTTACATGAGTCAAAAATTCACTCTTTACGACGATTTAACTATTTTGCAAAATCTTGAATTTTATAGCGGAGTTTACGGCGTGCCTCGCAAACTTCGACGGGAAAAAATTGATTGGGTAATTGCTACCTGTGGCTTAGAAGGACAAGCAAATATGATTACAGGACAGCTACCAGGTGGTTGGAAACAGCGAGTTGCTTTCGGTGCTTGCGTGATGCACGAACCAGATATTTTATTTTTAGACGAACCAACATCGGGAGTAGATCCGTTGGCGCGTCGCCAGTTTTGGAAGCTGATTAATGACTTCGCCCGCAACGGTACAGCCATATTAGTGACAACGCACTATCTAGAAGAAGCTGAACAGTGCAACCGGATGAGTTTTATGGTTGCAGGAGAAACCGTCGCCGAAGGTTCACCCAGTTCTGTCAAAGCATCGCAACCGGGACAACTAATAGAAATTATTGTTAATCAAAACCAAGTAGCTTCTCAAATACTAAAACAACACTTTGAGTCTTGGCGCGTCTCGATTTTCGCTGATAGTTTACACGTTGTTCTCGATTGTCCCGAACAGGAAATAAATCAACTCACTCAACTTTTAAAAGCTAATCAAATTACCATCAATTCTTTACGTCCGATTCCTTTTTCATTAGAAGATGCCTTTATTGGTATAGTACAGCGATCGCCAAAATAGAAAAACTCTGTAATAAAATTATACTTCAAACTTCTTGGCGTTTAAAAACACTATGATTTTAGCCAAAGTAATATTTAATATATATGAAACTATATGAAACGAATTCTTGCTCAATGTGTAAAAGAAATAGCTCAATTTCGCCGCGATCGCCTGACGTTGGCACTAGCATTTTTATTGCCATTCATTACCTTAATAGTTTTTGGATTTGCTATTAGATTAGAGAGTAAAGATATTCCTTTAATTGTGCAAGATTTTAACCGCACAAACCTAAGTAATAGCTATATTGAAAGATTGTATGCCACCAATCAATTTGTGCCAAAACAATGGTCTGGTGGCAATCCTACACGCGATGCTATAGATAAAGGAATTGCTAAAGTCGCAGTAATTATTCCGCCGGAATTTAGCCGTGATATTCAAGCAGATAGAAGTACAAATGTGCAAGTATTGATCGATGCCACTGATGTTAATAATGCTCGTGTAATTAGAAATAACATTCAAAGAGTGACAAACTTTTTTATGCAAGAGCATGGACAGCTACCTGCTACTAATAGCATTACAGCACGAACGCGTCTATGGTTTAATCCTGGGAGATTAGAATCGCTGTATATTGTGCCAGGAACTTACGGAGTTATACTGTGGATTTTTCCTTCATTGCTCTCTGCGATCGCAATGGTACGGGAAAAGGAAAAAGGGACAATTTTACAAGTCTACGCTTCTAGTATTAGTGGCACTGAACTTTTACTTGGTAAAGGATTAGCATATCTATTAATTGCCATCCTTGAAACATTAGTAGTTATGGTATTAGGCTCAATTATTTTCCAAGTCGGTATAGTTAGCAACCCCATAACATTAGTAGTTGGCACTTTATTATTTCTGACAGATAGCGTTTTTTTTGGATTACTTTTAGGAGTCCGTAGTAGTAACCAAAATGCTGCTGTACAAGGCGTTTCTCTCGTAGGTTTTATCACATCATTATTACTCTCAGGTTTTATTTATCCCCTCAACAATATTCCTTTCCCTTTATCACTACTACCTAACATAATTCCGGCGCGTTATTACATCGATATCACTCGTGATGCCTTCGTGCGTGGTACGGGATTTGGCGGAGTTTGGTTTGATTTGCTCATGCTTGCAGCTTTGGGATTAGTATTTTTCAACGTATCACGCCGAGTTTTAAGCCGAATGCAATTACCAAATTAATCTCTCTGTCTTCTCTATGGTTTGATAAAAAGTAACTTTATGAAACTTATTCAGCGATTATTTGATAGTTCATTTTGGGCATTAGTGGGGAAAGAGATTAATCAAATTCTCCGCAATAAGCAATTAATTGTTTTATTAGTTGTCCCGCCAACAGTCCAATTATTGTTGTATGGTTTTATCCTCAATCCCGACGTTCATAACTTACGATTAGGTATCATTGACTATGCCAACGTCAGCGCTAGTCGAGAATTAGTTTCAGCCATGACATCAAATCGAATTTTTACCTTAGAATCTGTACCAAGTAGTGAAAAAGCATTGAGCCGTCAGGTAGAAGAAGGAAAACTAGATGTTGGGGTAATAATTCCTCCTGATTTTCCGCGTCAACTGGCACAAAAATCAGCAGAAATTCAAGTATTTATTGATGCAGTAAATGCGAATACAGCCGGAATTGCCGGAAATTATATGAATCAAATCATCCAGCAATATAATCTGCAATTAGCCCAAGGTCAAGCAAGTCCTCCAGTTTCACCTGAAGTTGTATTCCTTTACAATCCCGGACTGACAAGTAGTTGGTTTTTTGTCCCAGGAGTTATGGGTTTAGTTTTAACATTAATTGGCACATTAGTATCAGCAATTACAGTTGTTCGGGAAAAAGATACCGGAACTTTAGAACAATTATTAATGACTCCGGCTGCTAACTGGCAAATATTACTATCAAAAATCGTCCCTTTAGCATTTTTATTAATGGGAGATGTTTTATTAGCTATCACTTTAGCAACAGTAATATTTCATGTACCATTTCGAGGTAGTTTTCTGCTATTTTTGGCTCTATCAAGTATGTATGTATTTGTCGGGATTAGCTTGGGTATTTTGTTAGCTACTGTGAATAGTTCGCAACAACAGGTAGTTTTGACAGCTTTCTTTATTAATTTACCAATGGTACAAACTTCTGGAGCGATCGCACCCATTGAAGCCATGCCACCTTTGTTTCAACTTTTATCCCTACTTAATCCCCTGCGCCATTACATTGCGATCGTTCGAGGTATTTTGCTCAAAGGTGTTGGCTTAGATGTACTGTGGATGAATGTTTTGGCTTTAGTCGCTTTTGCTGTTGTTTTATTAACTATTAGTGTTAGTAAGTTTCGCAGTCAATTAAGCTAAAAAACGATTTACAGCGTATTTCTGGTACAAGCGATCGCACTACTACAGCATGGCGTAAATAAACATACCCTTCGGGTGACGCTCCTGCGTCGCTAACGCTACGCTAACACCAGTCGCCTGCGGAGGGAAACCCTCCCGCAGCGCTGGTTCACCATTTCAAACAGCGCAAAAAGCTCAGAATATAATTCTTTTGACTTTTGACTTCCGCCTTGCGTAGGCTCAGGCTGGAGAGTTTTACCGTCTCCAAAACGCTACGCGATGGTGCAAAACACCCAGCAAAGGCGATCGCAAAACTACATAATTCGGTAAAATTGGGTAAAGCAATTTTTGCGCTTGTTAAACAAAGGCATCAGCAAACCCATGCAACTGAAACTCAGTGCATCTCGACTTCCCTTCGCCCCCCTCTTGTTAATCGCCCCCTTTTTCCTATGGGGGACGGCAATGGTAGCCATGAAAGGAGTGATACCCCATACCACACCGCTATTCATGGCAGGTGTGCGTCTGATACCAGCAGGGATGTTAATTCTGATTGCAGCAGCATTCATGGGTAAACCCCAGCCGAAGGGTTGGGCTGCATGGCTGTGGATTGCCTTATTTGCCCTAGTAGATGGGACGCTGTTTCAAGGTTTTTTGGCAGAGGGATTAGTCAGAACTAGTGCAGGGTTGGGGTCTGTGATGATTGACTCGCAACCCTTGGCTGTTGCCTTGCTGTCGTTGTGGCTATTCCAAGAACAGATTGGTTTTTGGGGATGGCTGGGGCTAGGCTTGGGAGTCACAGGCATTACTTTAATTGGCTTACCTGATGAGTGGATTTTACATTTTCTCGACTCAGGCGCAAATATGACAATCGGCAACTGGCAAGATTTATTTGCTAGTGGCGAGTGGTTAATGCTGTTAGCAGCACTATCAATGGCAGTGGGAACAGTGTTGATTCGATTTGTGTGCCGACATGCTGACCCTGTAAGCGCTACAGGATGGCACATGATTTTGGGCGGATTGCCACTATGGGGAATTTCATCAGTTGTTGAATCCCAGCAGTGGGAGAATCTGGGAGGATCTGATTTCATGGCCTTAGGTTATGCTACCGTATTTGGCAGCGCGATCGCTTATGGGTTATTCTTCTACTTTGCTTCTAGTGGCAGTCTCACGAGTCTTAGTTCTCTCACCTTCCTAACACCCGTCTTTGCGCTACTATTCGGCAATCTTTTCCTCTCAGAAGTCCTCAGTCCGTTGCAGTGGGTAGGAGTATTTCTCACTTTAATCAGCATCTATCTCATCAACCAACGTGATACTTTAGGAGGACAAAACGACAAAGTTACTGTCGGCGAGATAGCTAATATACAGCAACCAGTTTTAGAAGCATCTGCTAACAAATTGAACCCCATCAGCCTAGCAGTTAGAGAATCGGAACCAGAAATTTTACCCTAACTTGTTAAAATAATTCTTAATTAGTAATTAAGTAAGGGATGAGGGAGAAATCAATTAAAAATGACGCTCTCTACGAGACGCTGCGCGAACGCAGACTCGCTAACGCTGCGCTAACAAAATTTAAAATTTAAAATTAAAGAACTTCTGCCTGGTTGTTGAGTTTCGACTACGCTCAACTGCCGCGTAGTCGAAACACTGCCTTCTGACTCTTTTTTCCCAATTCCCAATTCCCAATTAAAAATGACAGTTAACATTTGGTCGTCTAGAAGCTATTGTGGTATCGAAGATTTAAAAAGCACGTTCAGGCTGGAACTTGCAATATGAGGCTATGCCGTTCCTCAATTCTGATATTTACCTGTTTTTCTTGCGTGGGTTTTTACCCAAATCGCTCAAGTGCAGCTACACCTAACCTAGCGCCTGAAATTTTAGAACTTGCACAAGCTAGTTCGACAGTTACTGCTAGTCCGGCTGTTTTGAAATATGGTAGTCGAAAATCAGATGTGCAGAGACTACAAACCCAATTAAAGCAGTTGGGGTACTACAGGGGCGTGGTAGATGGACAGTATAACGCCAGTACAGAAATCGCTGTAGCTAAATTCCAGAAACTAAAGGGTTTAAAATTAGATGGGATTGCTGGCCCGGCGACTCAGGAGAAACTGCAAGCAGCTTTGGCAGCGAAAAAGCAGTTTTTCACCTCTCCAATAGTTACCTCTCCAAAAGTTACCTCTTCAATAGTTACCTCTATTGCTCCGACTTCGGCAAATCCTAAAGCACCTGAGAGAGGTTTTGTCTGGTGGTTACTATTGGCCATTGGAGTTTTAGGATGTAGTGGCGCACTTTTTTATCTGCTGAGGTCGTTTCAAAAGGCCAAGCAAGTGCAAAAGTCCGAAATATCAGAGCCTAAAAGCTTGAGTGAAGCTAACAAAGAACCGATTACACCACCTTTACTGGAGACTGTCACTATTCTACAAACACCTCCTCCACCACCAACATTTTCCACAGAATTACTGTTACCAGAAAAAACTTCCCGTCTTGCTAAACTCAATATCGTTGAGGAATTAATTCAAGATTTGCGTAGTTCTGACCCAACGAAGCGGCGCAAGGCTATTTGGAATTTGGGTCAGCAGGGAGATTCGCGGGCAATTCAACATCTGGTTGACCTGATAATTGATGCTGATTCTCAAGAAAGCAGCTTAATTTTGGCAGCTTTGTCAGAAATTGGCATCCGCACACTCAAACCAATGAACCGTGCTTTAGCAATTTCAATTCAAGATGAAAGTCCACAAGTGCGGCAAAATGCGATCCGTGACCTGACGCGCGTTTATGACATGATGGGTCAAATGACTCAGATGTTGCACCATGCGCTAGAAGACCCAGATGCCGATGTGCAAGCAACAGCACGATATGCTTTGACTCAGATGAATCGAATACAAATACGTGACTTGCCAAAGCAACAGAGTCTACAGGAAGATTCTGATAATGATTCACAACAATAGAGATTGGTAGTGTACCCAATACTTCTGCCTTTGTGCATTTTTAATTAAGAATTGGATTTTGGAAAAGTTTACTGGGTTTGGGTTATATCATGTCCGCATAATTAGTTATGCTAACCACAGTCATTACACCCCACCCCCAACCCCTCCCCGCTTGCGGGGAGGGGAGACAAGGCGTAGCTTTGGCGGGGTGGGGTTCTTCGGGTTTAATAAGCAATCAAGCGGACATGATATTAAAGATTTTTTCTTCTCCTTTTTCCCAAAACCCAAGAAGTATTGGCAGTGTACCAAGCTGAATCTGCTGTCAGCTTAAAAATATTTCAACTGGATGTGGATACTAGTATCTGGCCCTACCACTAAAAATGCTGCTTCGTTAAATTTAGGCGCTCTTGTGCGAATTTCTGGGTTGCTGGAAAATCCAAAACCTTCCCTTGGTATACCAAAAAGATTGGTATTGAGAGTGCGGTCATTATTTTGATCGTGGAAGACAGCAACGGCGTAACTACCTGCTTTCAAGTTATTAAAGGTAAGTGGTAAAGGATTTTCAGTAATCTTGGTACACTGCTTTTGTAAGCCGCGATCGCCATCGCTAGGAAATCCTTCACTGCTAGCAAATATACTGGCACATACTTGTCCTTGTTCATTCTTCAAGCCATCAATTTCCACGGTGAGTTTGCCGTTAAAATTTGCTTTGGCACTAAATGACCATGCCAAATTTCCCATAACTGCCAATAGCAGCAGACTAACTCTTAAGCCTTTAAGCATAAAATTTTTACAAGGTAAAATGCGATCGCTAAATTATTGAAGCAGGCAGAGGACAGGAGGCAGTGTTTCGACTACGCGGCAGTTGAGCTTAGTCGAAACTCAACAATCAAGCAGGAGGCAGAGGGCAGGAGGTTTTATACTCCCTACTTTCCCTCGCTTGGGTAGAGAATTTTGCAAAATCAGTTCAATCAACTAATGGTGTATTGGTAGCTCAAATTAAGAATATGCCAGAGGGTGAGCTAAAGAAATATTTTCCCTAATATTTCCCAATTGAACTTTGTTCATCAGAAAATACCGTTGCATCACCTTCTTTAAGAAATCCACTATAGGCTTCCATACCGTGTTCGCCAATATCCAAACCTTCTAATTCCTCTTCTTTAGATACTCTAATACCTAAAGTAGCTTTTAGTGCCAACCAAAAAATACTACTGAGTAAAACAGTAAAGCCACCTACTGAGGCAACGCCTAGCAACTGAACGCCAAACTGTCCAAAGCCACCACCGGAAAATAAACCTTTTTCTGGCCCACGTGTATACCAAGTAAAAACACCAGGGCCAACAGACCATAGACCAACTGCTAGAGTTCCCCAGATACCACAAACTAAGTGAACTGAGGTAGCTCCCACTGGGTCATCAATGCCAAGTTTGTCAAAGAATGTTACAGAGAAAACTACCAGTACCCCAGCAATGAAGCCAATTACTAAAGAACTAGCGACACCTACGTAAGCACAAGATGCTGTAATCCCAACCAAACCAGCCAAAATACCATTGATAATCATTGAGAGGTCTGGTTTACCTAAGTACAACCAAGCTGTGATGGTGGCGGCAATTCCACCGCCAGCAGCAGCCATGTTAGTGGTTAGAGCAATATGAGCGATCGCACCAGGATCGGCAGCCATGACAGAACCGGGGTTGAAACCAAACCAGCCCAACCACAAAATCAAACAGCCCAAAGTAGCAATACTCATGTTGTGACCGGGCATTGCTACAACTTGCTTGTTTTGATATTTTCCAAAACGGGGGCCAAGAAATGCTGCTCCCATCAAAGCTGTCCAGCCACCTACAGAGTGAACCACCGTAGAACCAGCAAAATCCCAAAAGCCTCTATCTGCTAGCCAACCACCACCCCAAATCCAATGTCCGGTAATGGGATAGGCAATACCTACAAGTAAGAGGCTAAAAATTAGGAAGTTAACAAACTTAATCCGTTCGGCGACTGCACCAGAAACGATTGTTGCTGCTGTTCCAGCAAATACTAGCTGGAATAAAAACTTGGCTGCTAAAGGTACACCAGCCCAATTAATGGCACTGAAGACACCTTTATAAGCGTCTGCTGTGGCGGGACTGTTATCTACTCCTTTTAAGAAAAACCCATTCAATCCAATGAAGTCATTGCCATCACCGAACATTAAGGCAAAACCGATTGACCAAAAGGCAACGGTAGACAGAGCAAATACAATCAAGTTTTTGGAAAGAACATTGACAGCATTTTTCTGGCGACAGAAGCCAGTTTCTAACATACAAAAACCAGCGTTCATGAAGAATACTAAAAAAGCAGCGATCGCTACCCACAATGTGTCAATAGCAATTTTGAGTTCTGCTGTCGTTGGCGCTGCGGCTGGAGTTTGGGCAACTGCGGCATAACCCCAACCCAACACAATCAGACAAGCGATAGGTAAACAAGCTTGCCAACTGGGAGAAAGTCGCTTAATCAAATTAAATAGCTTGACTTTAGAGTTAGATTGTGAGTTTATAACGTAACTTTTTGCAGACAAATGCCTATTTTTTGTTTTCGATTTTTGTTTGTACATGAATTTGAGCATCATCCTCCAAACCATTCTTAAAAAAGGTAAAAAGCAGGTTAAGCAGAAAAAAATTCTGTCCGAAATTAGATCCAATGGGTTTTGATGTTTTTCCTTTAGACAAATTTTTGAAAAACCATAAACTCAAATAACCTTAGTAGGAGTTTAAAAAATTATTGGCACATCTGTAAATATTTTTTATAGTTCTTCGTAAGAAATTTACGATCTATTTTCGGAAAGAGTCAAGTCTTCTTCACTTAATCTTTAATGTTTGAAAAAAGTTGACTGAGAAAGCGCCCAAAATTGTCTTGAATAATGTCAATAAAAAATCAGGTAGAAAGAACTAGCCTAAAATGGCTCTTTTAAGCTAACAATGTGATTTTTAGCTCTATTCACTATCAAAACTAAAAAACTGTATTTTATGATACAGTTTTTTAGTTTTTGTGATGAAATATAATTCATGATGCAACAAAAAAGTAACTATATTCTTTCTAGCTACCTATTTTCCAAAATCATAAATTGGAGAATTCAGGATGTTGTTAACTTTTGATACAAAGAGTCAATTCTTTGTGACTTTCAACCTAGATCGATTCATCGCTGCACTCAAAACTTAGTATTAAAAGCAACGTAAATTTAACGTATTTATGCTGAAGCAGTAGCTTTACCGAGCTATTTATCCAAGATACAGGGTTTTGCAACTACACGACTCACATAAAATTGTTACAACAAGTCTAACAAACCTAATTTCCTTAAAGAAACCGAGTTTACAGTACCTGTAATATGGGAAACTTGGCAATATTCCCTATCAATCAGATTTCAGATGAATAACACAATTTCGGATATTGCAGTCCAGACCATCAACGGTGAAGATAAGCAATTAAACGACTACATCGATAAGGTACTCTTAATTGTAAATGTGGCTTCCTTCTGCGGTTATACTTCTCAATACGAGGGGTTAGAAAAGTTGAACCAAAAGTATGGAGAAGCAGGTTTACGTATTTTAGGGTTTCCTTGTAACGATTTTGGTGCGCAAGAACCAGGAAGCAATGAAGAAATTGTGCAATTCTGCACGAGTAAATATGGTGTTACCTTTGAACTATTTGATAAAGTTCATGCCAAAGGTTCACAGCAGCATCCACTTTATGAGCGACTTACTAAAGCTGTTGAGCCAACGGGAGCTGTTGCTTGGAACTTTGAAAAATTTTTAGTTAATAAGCAAGGTGAAGTGGTAGCTCGATTTAATAGTAGTGTCCAGCCAAATTCACCAGAAATAATTGCCATAATTGAGAAAGAATTAGCGAAATAGTCATTTGTCATTTGTCATTTGTCACTAAATCAAAATTTTTGTACTATTGACTGTTAGCTCTGGACTGTTAAAATTATTTACTTCCAGACAGTTAATTGAGAAAATCGGCTCAATGAGTAGTTTAATTTATTTGTGTCTAATTTGTCATGAACGTTGCAATCATTGGTTGTGGTTATGTTGGTTATAAAGTTGCTCAATATTGGCAGCAAGATATGAATTTTGCTGTTAGTGTAACCACAACTTCTCCTGAGCGTGTCCCCGCCCTACAATCAGTATCTCAAAGAGTTGTAGTTACCAGTGGTAATGACATAGATGGTCTAAAATCAGTTTTGCACAATCAAGATGTTGTACTTTTAAGTGTTGGGGCAAAAAATAGGGAAGTTTATGAAAAAACTTATCTACAAACTGCCCAAACTTTAGTTTCGTGCTTACAGCAGATTAAGAGTGTAAAACAGTTAATATACACAGGTAGTTATGCCGTATATGGTGACAGGAATGGTGTATGGGTAGATGAAGAAACACCGCTTGCACCCGCTAATTTAAATGCCCAAATCCTCTGCAAAACAGAAGAGGTGTTGCTATCGGCATCTAGCGAAAATCTCCGTGTTTGTATATTCCGCTTAGGAGGAATCTATGGAACTGGTAGAGAACTGTTGAAAATATTTGGTAGCTATTCTGGTACAACCCGTCCGGGCAATGGTGAGGATATCACAAATTGGGTTCATCTAGATGATATTGTTAGTGCGATAGAATTTGCCCGTCACCGTCGTTTGCAAGGAATTTACAATCTGGTAGATGATGCACATCTCACCAGTCGAGACTTGCTAGATAGCTTATTTGAAAAACATAATTTACCCAAAGTAGAATGGGATACATCTATCAAGAGTACTCGCCCATATAATGCTTGGGTATCGAATGAAAAACTCAAAGAAGCTGGATACGAGTTGATTCATCCACAGATGATTTTTTAGCAAGTATTAAAAACTAGGAATTATGCAACCATCTGCTGTAGCTAACACAACTAATTTGACAGCATCTCCTAGCCAGTTTTATAGTTGGCAGAATTATCGTTGTGCCTACGAAGTACATCAACCAATTAATACAACATCTGAGGGCATTCCTTTACTATTAATTCATCCGATTGGCGTGGGATTGTCGCGGCGATTTTGGCAACGATTTTGTCGCGAGTGGTATAGTACAGGTCAGCGTAATTCAATTTATAACCCTGATTTACTAGGATGTGGTGAAAGTGATATGCCCCGTATAGCTTACACTCCTAGTGATTGGGCAGAACAGTTGCAGTTTTTTTTACAAACAGTAGTCCAAAAACCTGTTATTGTTGTAGTGCAAGGCGCTTTATTGCCAGTTGCTATTCAATTAGTCCAAAAGAAATCAAATTTAATTGCCGGATTGGTACTTTCTGGGCCGCCAACGTGGGCTTTGATGACAAATAAACCACCAAAATGGCAGGAAAAATTTCTTTGGAATGTATTAGATTCGCCTTTTGGCAGTGCTTTTTATCGCTATGCACGCACTCCAAAATTTTTACGTTCTTTCTCGATTCGCCAACTCTTTGCTTCTGAAAATGCGGTGGATGCAGAGTGGTTAAATACATTGCTTGCAGGTGCAGAAAATCGTGCAAGCCGCCATGCAGTGTTTTCTTTTTTAGCAGGGTTTTGGCGAGATGATTATACTAGTTTTATGGCCTCTATTCATCAACCAACATTAATAGTTATGGGCGAAACTGCATCGAGTATTAGCCAAGACAATAAAAAAGAAACGCCAGATGAACGCTTGGCTCATTATCTTGCTTGTTTCCCTAAAAATAGAGGTATAAAAATAAACGGACGTAATGTTTTACCCTATGAATCAACCACTGAATTTGTAGCAGCGATCGCGACCTTCATTAATGAAGTTTCTTAGACGATTGATAGTTACATTGTACCAGTTCTCCCATGATAGGTTATGACTGGAATTGATTACTAAAGGCAAGCAAAATTATGTTACCCAATCATCGAGGACAAAGAGTACCCAATGTCACTTTTCATACTCGCAAGAACGACCAGTGGGTGGATGTGACAACCGATCAGCTATTTGCTAATAAGACAGTAGTTGTCTTCTCTTTACCAGGTGCTTATACTCCGACTTGTTCATCTACTCATCTCCCTGGCTACAACGAATTAGCTCCAATTTTCAAACAGAATGGTGTCGATGACATTATCTGTATTTCTGTTAATGATGCCTTTGTGATGAACGAATGGGCAAAGGATCAAGAAGTAGAAAATATCACACTAATTCCTGATGGAAATGGGGAATTTACTGAAGGTATGGGTTTATTAGTAGATAAATCAGACCTGGGGTTTGGGAAGCGATCGTGGCGTTATTCTATGCTGGTGAGAGATGGTGTAATTAACCAGATGTTTATTGAACCAGAGGAGCCAGGAGATCCCTTTAAGGTGTCCGATGCTGAGACAATGCTCAGATACATCAATCCCCAAGCAGTTAAGCCCGAAGTAGTTTCCCTGTTTGCGAAAGTGGGTTGTCCTTACTGTGCCCGTGCTAAGGCAATGCTCAAGGAACATGGCATCAATTACGAAGAAATTACCTTGGGCAAGGATATCACCACGCGATCGCTAAAAGCAGTTGCGGGTGCAACAACAGTTCCCCAAGTATTTATCGATGGTAAATTAATTGGTGGTTCTGAGGCATTAGAAGCCTACTTCGCTGCTAAATAGGGTTGAGTAGGGTTGCAATACTGCATAGGTTTTGCCTCAAAAATAGAAATGTGTAGTGGCGTGTCAAGCAAAAAAATAGTGCATTAGACGTAGGTTGGGTGGAGCAAAGCGCAACCCAACATATATCAGAATGTTGGCTTTGGCAAAGCCTCCACCCAATCTACAATTTTTTTGCAACTCCCCCTAAACCCTTGTCTTCCTTAACTGAACCATATTGCTATATAAGCAACAGGTACTACAAAGTCGTTTTGAGGTACTTCAAAGTCGTTTTGAGGTACTTCAAAGTCGTTTCGAGGTACTTCAAAGTCGTTTCGAGGTACTCCAAAGTCGTTTTGAGGTACTCCAAAGTCGTTTTGAGGTACTCCAAAGTCGTTTTGAGGTACTTCAAAGTCGTTTTAAGGTACTTCAAAGTCGTTTTGAGGTACTCCAAAGTCGTTTTGAGGTACTCCAAAGTCGTGTTGAGGTACTTTAAACTTTGTCGCATTGCGATTGAGTACACAGATGTGGGCTACGCCTACGCTTGACTTTTAAAACAACGCGAGTTCGACAACCCCTCTCCGACACAGCTACCGTGTATACACAAGTCCTTCTCACCCCCTCTAACTCCCCGATGCCTTGGGGGAGAACCGGGAACCGGATATTTCCCCCAAGGCATCGGGCTACAGTGTACACACAAGTCTGAAATAGCTTACTCATCTGGGTTTTTGCGTCACTTTTACCCCACCCTAACCCTCCCCTTGCAAAGGGGAGGGAACCGGATCTTTAATCTCCCCCCTTTGCAAGGGGGGATTAAGGGGGGTAAATCCGAGGTTTGCGCTTCATTACCAAGATGTGTGTACACAGAAGCTCCGACACGGAGAGGGGAGCCAAAACTCTAATTTCTCGTTGCTCCTCCCTTTCCCTGTGGGAGAGGGAGGTTGTCCGGGAGAGGTTCATCGAACTCACGTTAAAACAGTCGCGACGAATATTCTTAACCGAACGGTATTGAGTTGGAGTACACAGTCATCAATTGTGTAAACTTCAGTGAAAGTTATGATATTTTTGACCGCAGCCTGATTTGTGAGAATTGAAAAACACCGATTCCCGACTTCGCAAAAGTTGTCGGGAATTTTGTTTTTCCCCAGCAGTTAACAAATCTTCAAATCGCTAGATGTATTTTTGTCTAGCTATTTACTAACGATCGCATAAAATTGATTCGGATTAAATTTACATTTCTTTAAAAGACAATATGTTTGCCAGAATTCGCCGAATTTTGAGTCAATTTTTTAGTAATTCCAGAACAATCAACAACGAACCACTGAATAAAGTCAGTTTGATTGTCATTATTATAGTTGATATTTTTATCTTAATTAATGTTTTTACCGGACTCGATGATATTAGCAGATGGCATATCAGTCCAACTGAGGCTTATCCATGTTATTCAGAGTGGCAAAATTACCGAGCAAAAACCACTAAAGATAAAGACTATGAAATTGTTAGACTTTCATTGCCATCTTACACGAACAATCAATTTAGTTTTCGGGGAAACTATCAACAAGCCGAAGCAGGACATCTAGGTAAGGTTTCTCAAACGTGTTTGCAATATGCCGATTACAAAGATAAGATTAAGAATTCTGAAAAGCAGCAAATTATCAAAACTATCGAGGAAAAACAAGCAAAAATTAGTAGACTGGAACAAGCCAATCGCACTATTAAATCTCAGTATGACTCAACGCTTTTAGAAAAAATTGCCGGACAGAATCGCGAACAATCAATTAATCAAGTCAGTGCTGAAAAAGCTAAACAGACATTAGAAGAAAATAATCGCCAAATTTCTACTCTTCAACAAGAAACTTCTACTCTTAAAAACGAACTACTCGCTCAACCAGAAAGCATTAGTTTTATAGCCTTTCTTAAAAATGACAATCTATTTCAAGAAGTCGAGAAAGGCTATCATCAGGCATCATTTTGGTATCCAAGTATCCAACTTGGTTTTCAGTCCCTCTTTCTTTTACCACTGATTCTCATTGCCTTATCAGTTCAGAAATTTGCCCAAAGAAGAGGATATGGACTCGTCTCGCTAATTAGCTGGCATTTGCTAGTTATATTTTTTATCCCATTAATCATTAAAATATTTGAATTTCTCCAAATAGGTGCAATATTCAAATTTTTATTTGATGTAATTAGCGCCATTTTTGGCGGTTTACTTTTCCTGATAAATTATGTTTATATCTTGCTAATTCCAGTTATTGGTTTTGGAATCATCCAATTTTTTCAAAAATTTGTCTTTAACGCTAAAGTCCAAGCAGCTAGCAGAGTTCAAAAATCACGATGTGTCAATTGTGCCAAGAAAATTCGACATCTTGATACTTACTGTCCACACTGCGGTTATTATCAGTACATTGAATGCCATAACTGCCATAATCTTACTTATAAGCATTTGTCGTACTGTAAACATTGTGGAACTTCTCAAGTTTCCAGTAATTTGTAATCAATGAAGTCGTCGATCGCCTTTTTAACTTAGATATGAAAAAAGAGAAACAAATCAATAAAGAGAGTCAGTCGCCGCTTGATTTTCTGAAAAACCTGTTGATTGCTCGTTGGCGATCGCTCTTACTCCTTTTGATTGGAGTCTATTTACCTTTGCAGATTTTTGAAATCCTGACAGTGAATATATGGAAGAATCAAGCAGGCTTTCCGTGGGATGCGCCGATTCTGTTAGCGGTTCATTCTACAGCAAACCCACAGTTAGACGTTTTAGCTGTCATCCTAGCGACAATTGGGTTGCCTTGGACGGCAATGGTGATTTTGGGGGCGATCGCACTGATGTTAATACTTCAAAAACGCTGGCGATCGCTAGCTTATTTACTCACCGCCTCAGCAGGAAGCGTCATCATCAACCGCACAGCAAAACAATTAATGCATCGAGTGCGTCCACAATTGTGGCAGTCCATTGCACCTGAGTCTACTTTTGCATTTCCCAGCGCTCATGCGATGACGAGTGTAACATTGGTAGCAATTTTGTTATTTTTAACTTGGGCTACCTCTTGGCGCTGGTTGATTCTCATATTCGGCAGCTTATACATCATCGCAATTGCGTGGTGTCGTCTCTATTTAGGGGTTCATTTTCCTAGTGACATTCTTGCAGGTTGGATGGTTGCATTAGGTTGGACGATTGGTGTCAGTCTAATTATCAAACCCTATAGAACTATAGCCAAATCCGTAGATAGCGAACGTCCTAAAGATGAAACTACTTTACTACCAGAAGAAGTAAAGTCGATAAATAAGGAGTAATATTAGCCCTCACCCTAAATCCCTCTCCCAAGCTTGGGAGCTACCGTGTATACACAAGTCAAATTACCCCCCTTAATCCCCCCTTATAAAGGGGGGAAACAGGAATCTTGTTCCCTCCCCTTTATAAGGGGAGGGTTAGGGTGGGGTAAAACCTTGATTTCTCAGCTATTTCAGACTTGTGTATACACCGTAGAGCTTGGGAGAGGGACTTTGCTTATTTTAAATTTAAAAATTGGATGTCAAAATATGGTCTTTTATTTTTTTGTCAAGAACTCGTTTTGTAAGTAAAGCTATTGAAGAAAAATCCAGAAATCAGAATTCAGAATTCAGCAATCTTTCAGTCGGAGATTGGGACTTGCGACTCTCTTGTTGACCACCAAATTTTCAATTTGGTGGGGGTGCAAAAACGCTGATTATTCAGACGATCGAGTACTCGCTAACGCTACGCTATCCGCCAGTTGTACAGAATACCCAACTGAATTCTGTTTGATAACTTAATTATCCAAAAACGGTATTATAAGCTATTCTTTTTGGCTTGGCAAAACTTTTAGATTTACTGACTTTACCATTCAACCTCTTGGTGATAAAGTAATCCCATTAATTCATATCTATTCAAAACAACAATCAACATAACAATGAAAACATTGCGGGCTTTAACGCCGATCGCGCTGGGTTTACTTACACTTACAGTCGCGAGTTCTGTGAATGCTCAAGCGATAATTGACACTGTAGACAACGGTAATTTAAGTGTGACGGGGATGACACGAGGAAGCGGTTGCACTGTCCTTTTTAGCCCTCAAGGGGAGCTAGTTCAAAACGGTCGTTCCTGTAGTTCAAAAGAAATTGGTAAAGCTCAAACTGCGATCGATACCTATCTCCGAGAGCAAGGAGCACCTGAGCGCAACAGTGAAGACTCAATAGACTCATCCGCAAATGGCAAATGCTCACGGGGACTGGGTTTGAGAAACTT